>CAZJBZ010000139.1:0-10741 GCA_964543975.1 uncultured Spirochaetales bacterium | reverse complement strand
AGATAAAAATCGGACTGTATTGCGTCTTTCGCGAAATAGGGATGCAATAGGTAGTACTGCTAATGCCTTGCGGGGCGAGAGGAGGGGCCTTCTGTGAAAATACCTAAGACTGCGTCGGAAATTTCCATCGAGTGGTTGAAGCGTGCGCTTCAACACGAGTATCCTAAGTGCGAACCTATTTCCATAGAAATTGAACCGAACTTTGGAGGACCGAGTTTGCTGGGAAGAATTGTTCGGGTGAAACTTTTTTACGCGGCTCCTGATTGCGGACCCTCATCAATAATCGTAAAGTTTCAGGTCAAAAAATCGGAGTGGGAAGCTCGGATGTACGAGCTTTTATCGGAATCGGAAGGGTTTTCCGTGCCTCGCTTATTTGGAGCAATAGAAAACGGCACACTCCTCTTGGAGGATGTCTCGCCGGCCAGGCCGGGATCGCAGATAGAAGGCTGCACTGTGGAGCAAGCACGGGAAGTGCTTACGATACTATCCGAAATACACAGTCATTTTTGGGAAGATCCTCGAGTACCTTCTATGGAACAGGAGCGGTTTGCCTCAGTTATCAATCACAACTTTAAACAGTGCTGGGAACCGTTTTTACAACGGTATAGGGAGATGCTCGGTGATACTGCCGCCGATTTCGAATGGATGTGGCAAAATGCCGGAAAAGTGGCGGTGCACCGTCTTTCCGAACCGGCAACGCTTTTTCACGGGGACGTCCATGTCGAAAACCTGCTTTTCAGCGACGAAGAAACGGTCCGCCCACTGTTGATAGACTGGCAGCTTGCAAGCCGCGGTTTGGCGTCAAACGATGTTTCGTTTTTCTTGGTAAAAAGTCTCTCAGTGAAAGAGCGTCGGGAAAATGAAAAACGGCTGCTGCGAGAATATTTTGAGAAACTTCCTAAGAAGGCCCAAACAACGTATGGTTTCGACCGATTCTTATTGGATTATCGAGCGGGTGTAACAAGATCGATGATGAGTGCGGTGATGCTGGTAGGTCCTCGGTTCGTCGAAAGACCCGATCGATTTGAGCTTTCAGATGTTCTTGCTGAACGTGTTATCGCTGCTGTACGGGACCTCGGTCCTGTAAGCGCGTTCCGGGAAATCTTTAATCTCAGCTGTGGAAAGGTAATATCATAATATAATAATCTTTTTAAGTAAACATCATGTATATTATTGACACGACGCGTAAGAAAAATTACATTTATTATTATGTCGGCAACAAACACTCATAACAAAACAACAGATAAGCCTACGTTCTTAAGGCGGGACGGGCTACCCCTCTATCTCCAGATCATGCAGCACCTGCAGGGAAAAATAGAATCGGGCGAGTGGCAGGAAGGGACCATGATACCCACGGAGAAAGATCTCTGTAAAGAGTACGATGTAAGTAAAATTACCGTGCGTGAGGCGATTAAAATCCTCGTAAAAGACGGTGTCCTTTCGCGTACACCGGGTAAAGGGACCTTTGTTACCCGACCGAAGCTTGAGCAGGAGCTAAACCGGTTTTTCAGTTTTACCAGGTGGGCCAAACAACAAGGGTTGGAGCCGGCTTCCCGGGTCCTCAGGGTTGAGACCCAAAAGTGTGACCAACACATCGCCAAACACCTGGCGATTGAAGCAGGCGATTCCATTACGAGAATAGAGCGTTTACGTCTCGGCGGCAGGGAACCCTTGATGTTTGAAACGATCTGGGTACCTTCCGATTTATGTCCTAATTTACATCTGCAAGATTTATCCAATGTCCCTCTCAATGACATCATCACCAAAATGTATCAAATACCCCTGACAAAGGCGATAGAAACAATCGAATCCAGTATTGCGGATGAATACGCGGCCCAATTGTTGGGGATCGAAAAAGAATCGCTTATGCTGATGGTTGAGCACACCGCCCTTACCAATAATGCCCGCATTGTCTATTTCGTTACCTCCTACTACCGCGGTGACCGGGTAAAGTTCACCGTGGAATTGACCGGAGAATAATTTACATTTCTTGCACCTCAATCTAACCTTCATAAAGCGGCTTGACACGTTTTCTATAAATGTTATAATCTATTAATGATAAAATATAATATTATGAAATATTAAAAGGACACAATCATGCCCCTCGTTCCAATGAGAAAACTACTTAGCCATGCCGAAGAGCATGGATACGCGGTCGGATATTTCGAATCATGGAACTTCGAATCCGTTTTAGCTGTCATGGACGCTGCCGAAGAGACGCATTCACCGATCATCATCGGCTTTAACGGAAGTTTCATCGCTGCTGACGGGAGAGAAAGAACAGAAAACATCTTTCATTACGGTGCGTTAGGCAGGGCGATTGCCGAACATGCTTCAGTCCCGACCGCCGTCATCCTGAATGAGTCCGATAAGGTCCCTCTCCTGCTGGACGGTTTGAAGGCCGGCTTCAATATTATCATGTACGACGGAGAAGATGTATCCTATCGGGAGGCGGTTACTATCAACAAAAAGCTGTCGGAGGCGGCCCACGCGGCAGGTGGGGAGGTGGAAGCGGAAGCAGGAAAGCTGGCAGAGGCGGTTACAGGCTCAAACAACCTGATCCAGGGAGAAAACACCGATCCGGACATGGCAGCTGCTTTTGTCGGGGAAACCGGCATCGACGCCCTCTCTGTGGCGGTAGGCAATGTTCACATGTTGGAAGGCGGACGCAAGGCAAAACTCAATTTGGAACTGGTAAGGACCTTACGAGACAAAGTGCCGGTGCCTCTCGTACTGCATGGCGGAACAGGTCTCGATGAAAACGATGTTCAGGAGGCCATCCGTCTGGGAATTAGCAAAATTAATGTGGGGACCGTTCTGCGGAGAACGTACGCCAACGGTTACAAGGAATATTTTCAATCCCATGACATCGACACGTTAGATCCCAATGAAATTACCAGTACCGGCGGCCCTCTGGATATGCACCGGTATGTCCGGTCTCAAGTCGCCGCTGAAGTTGTACGATTGATTAAAATGTTCGGATCGGATAATAAGGCATGGTCATGAAAGCATTTGTTATAGAGAAGCCGGAAGCCGGATCAGTCCGTGAAACCTCAAAACCGATACTTCATGATAATGAACTGCTTATTCAAGTCGACGTTTGTGGCATATGCGGCACCGATGTTCATATTTTTTTAGGGGATTACCTCGGGACTTATCCGGTCATACCGGGACATGAGTTTGCTGGGACAGTGGTTGACACAGGCAGCGCTGTTACCAGATTTCAGTTGGAAGACAGGGTCACGGTAGAACCGAACATATCCTGCGGAAACTGCTACAATTGTCTTAACAATCGACAAAATTTTTGCACCAATTGGGAAGGGTTGGGTGTTACAAAACAAGGTGCCATGGCCCAATACATTGCCGTTCCCGAGACCAACGTTTTTCCGATCGGTGAACTTCCTTTCGAGGAGGCCGCCTTTGTGGAACCGCTTTCCAGTGTCATCCACGGCATGCGGAAAGTATCGATCTCTCCGGGAGATCATCTACTCATTTTCGGTGCCGGTCCTATCGGACAACTCATGTTAAAATTGGGCCTCATCTCCGGTGCCTCCGAGATTACGGTACTCGATGTCAATCCATACCGACGTAGTATTGCTTCCCGCAACGGAGCACAACGAACGATAGCCGATCTTGAAGAAGCGAAGCCAGACGAATATGATATAGTCATTGACGCCACAGGTTCAGTACAGGTTATGCGGCATGCGGTGGATTTAGTCAGGGAAGGGGGTAAAATACTCTATTTTGGTGTTCCGCCGATGAACAGCAAAATGGAAGTTGAGCCGTTCAAAATATTCAGAAAAGGATTGCATTTGTTCGGGTCTTACACGGATGTACGAAATGTATATCAAGCGATCAGACTGCTACAAGCGGGTTCGATTACCGTTGATGATCTCGTATCACATCGCCTTGACCTGGACGATCTTGAAGATGGCATAAGAATGATTGAAAACAAATCCGATAACATCATGAAAATTCTCATCTACCCGGACGGGAAAAACAAGTAAAGGTTAATATCTATTATTAAGGACCTAATTTACCATACTTCTCACAAACCTCTACCAGTTTGAAAATATTCTCATGGGGCGTGTCCCGTCCACACTGATCGCCGGTGGACAGTATGAAACCACCGTTCTCCCCCGCGTCTTCGATACATTTAATTGCTTCACGCTCTACGGTTTTTACGTCCGAAAGCATCACCGATGAGGTGTGTAAATTACCTTTGAACGTAAGCTTATCCCCCCAGTTCTGTTTCAATTCCCGCAAATCACAGTCGCCTTGGGGCGGCGGCTCAAGCGGCTCGATCACGTCCAAATCCGTTTCTTCAGCCGATACCTTTACCAACTCCCGTTCGAATCCGCAACAATGAATGTGGCTTATCAAACTGCTTTCTTTACAGATTTTTGTGATCTGCTTTAAACCGCCCAGAGACAAATCTCGTAAAATTTGCGGAGATTGCCAGGTCATCAGACCCGATCCGCCGGTGAGTATCTCGTCACAACAATCGGCTTCTATAATTTTCTTCAAATATTCAACAGTCCATTGTTCATGCATCTCTTTATATTCGGCAATTAGTTTCGGGTAATCGTAATATACTAACGCTAGCGTGCCTAATCCTCCGTCAACAAAACTGTCCAGATGGACCAAACTGGGAGGCATTGCCGGTACGGCAGTGACGCCTTTATCGCCTACATATTCCCGTTCCTCAACGACCGGAGTAAAATCGATATTATCCAAGGGCGGATAGAAATATTTAAAAAATTTAAACTCCCTTTCAAAATCTTTGATATATTTTCGAACAGGAAACGGCGGGTCGTACTTTGAATACATGGTTTCGGACCATAATTCCCCCTCAGGCGTCTTCATTGTAGTCCTACTGACGATACGCTCACTCGAACGTTCGATAATCTCGGTTCTATGCTCCACATCAGGATGAGGAACATTGGGACTCATATACCAACACCACGCTACAATCCCGAAATAATCGCAGGCATCTACATAATTCCGAAACAGATTTTTATTGTTGTATACCGGTAAGGCTTCTCCGGTCTCTTCGTCAAAATAAAAATCCCAGAACGGTCTGTTTTTCATTTTCGAGGGGACCATAATGGATATATCGGGACAACAGGGAACCTGGTCGGGGATACCGTGTCGTAAAGCCGTTAACATTCTTTCGCGTAGATTCATTGTGTACTCTCCTTAGAAGATGTTGTATAAATGAAACAGTTTGCATCTTCGGGTCCGATGTTAAAGTGCAGTTCATTCCCACTGCTGGTATAGTGGAAAAGGGGATCATAACAATCAATGATGTTGATGGGTTCGGGAAAGCTTATCGCGTGATTGACCGTCTGCGGTAGCGGATTGATGATAATGAGGGCAACCCGGTCCTCATATCGCAGCTCTCGGATGATGAGCTCTTTATTGTATGAATAATCGATGCCCTCTTTTTTTAGAATTGACAGAAGGGCATTTCCGGTATCCATATCTTTCAAGGCTAGGGATTGGCCGACAACCGTACCGAATAGATATGCTTTTCCCCTTCCTACGGAGTTCACTACACCGGTAATGTTGTCTTCAAATTGCAACAGGGGTGTAGCGCCTTTCAGCGTATAGGTTTCCAGGAAGGTGCTCATCCTTATCCGCTGCAGATCGAGGGAATTTAACCCGTTAAAATATATGGCCGGACGCTCTTTTTCACTCTCTTCATCCTTTATCAGAGTGAAGAATTCGCTGTAAATTTCTTCTCTGTTTTTAAAATCAAACTGTCGAATCTCATCCCGTATCGCTCCAAATACGCTATTCAAACCCGACGAAGGAACTACCTCCGAGGCAGTCCCATACTTGTTGAAACTCCCCACACAGGAATCTGAAAGAAGAATACCGCCCTGTTCCACATACCTTTTTAGGATTAAAGCGATGCGGTCGTCCATTACCAGCGGCAAAGGGAGGTACGCCATCTTGTAATTGTTCAATCTTTCTTCCAGCATCTCTTCGATGAGAAAATCAGCTTCAATGCCGTACCGCAGCAAAAACCGGTGCATGCCTCGTACTGCGAGCACTGAAAAAACTTCTTCTCCTTCGGAAGCGAAATTGAGATAATATGAATCCCTCAAAACAATAATAGCTGCCGTATCGTTGTAAACCGTGTGATTATTAAACAATACGGCATGTTTATTAAAAAATTTACACAATTGAGAGGTTTCATCGCTTCGTTCGGTAAAACTTCCGTCACGCTTTACCAGGCCGAAACCGGGGGCTTCCCTCCCGAGCATCTCTTCACGGTAATGCCAATACATAATTCCCCTCATCCCGGCGGCAACATCACAAAAGTTCCAGGTACGATAGTGATTTCTTTTCGGAGTTTTACTCCTGGTAAGTCCGGTGGGAGAGGATGCTGATGCCCCGCCTTGCAGTTCCAGGTTGATGCAGATTTTATCACGTCCCATGCTTCGCGTTACGCCCAACTCCCGCAACACCTCGTAAGCGTCTTGGTTGCCCCACAGTGGGAACAAGGACAATCCAAACATATCCAGGTCTTTTGAAAATTGATAATCGTCACACCCGAACAAACCAAAGCCGTTGGTCGCCCCGTGAGATACGGTATGCGACATGATCTTCTTTCCAGCCGGTAAATGGGTCTTCAAGGACTTATACCGCCAACTCATCTTGTCCGCCATGGACCATGTCATAAATTGACGCCATTCCGTCATATCCACATAATCCATTAAACGTGGCGGCGGGTCTATGTCATCGAAATCTCGGTATCTGCGGTACCAGCGGGAATTGATTTCTTCGATATTTTCGTATCTGCTTTTAAGCCACGCTCGATAGGCTTTTATAGTGTTGTGACAATAGCAGAATAGAAAATCACCGATGCCGGAACTGTCCGAATGCTCCATCGGTTCAATATGCGGCTCGTTCCAACAATCGAATATCCGAACATTTTCATGCTCCCCTAATACCGTCGCAATCCGTTCGAAGAAATCTTCGGCCTCTTTACGTGCACCGGGATGATCGAAGCATACTCCCGGCCAGCCACCGGTAGGAGTATTAGCCCTGGTTTGGATGGGAATCTTTCTTCCACGGGCATTGACATAGAGAGAATCGGGATGCTTTTCCGGCAACCAGTACGGGACTTGTTCCAATCGAGTATTTACCACAATTGTGATATCCAGTTTTTTGGCGTGTTCGATAATCTCTAGTAATTCATCGAAATCGTAGACCCCTTCACGGTGGTTGATCCAGTTCCATTCCGCGAAAATCTTTATGACGTTGAAACCAAGTTTTTTGATGTTTTCAAGGTCCCTTTCCCGCTGCTCTCTGGGTGGGTTTGGAGGTCGATAGAATTGTGTACCGTAGAAAAAAGCATTGTTAAATAATGTATTTGCCATTTTATAGTCCTTTTTAAAATTATCCTTTCAGAGCTCCGGCCGATAAACCGGCGATGAACCATTTCTGAAAAATGATAAAAATAATCAATGTGGGAATAAGTGTCAGTACTATCATAGCGGAATAGACTTCGTATTGAACAATACCAAAGGGGTTGTAAATCATTCTGTTAAGTACAACCGGAATCGTCCGCATAAAATCCTTCCGTATAAAAACCAACGCGAAGAGAAACTCATTCCACACTACTAAAAAATTAAATATAACTACTGTTGCCAATGCCGGTCTTCCCAAGGGGATAACGATTCTGGTAAGAATGGTAAAGTCTTTTGCACCATCCATCTTCGCGGATTCTTTGATCTCAAAGGGTATCTTTTCAAAAAAACTTCGCAAAATAAGCGTCCCGATAGGAAACCCGAAAGCCATATAGGGCAGTATAAGAACAAAATATGTATTCAACAACTTAAGGTTTTTCATGAGAACGAACAACGGTATAAGCAACACTTGCACCGGAATCATGAAACTTAAAAGAAAAGCGATAAAGAATACCTCTTTCGCTTTAAATTGGTAATTACTAAATCCGAATGCTGCCAGTACTGAAATGACAAGGATACCTATAATAGATGAGACAGAGACAAGGGCGCTGTTACCAAACATTCTAAAGAAGGTGAGACCCGCCCATGATCCGGTTTGAGAAACAGCTTCGGGAAAATTACTGAATGTAAGCCCGTGGTTCGGTAATATTTCAAAGACATCCTCGTTATACCGGACGGACAGAGACAGTATCCATACAAGCGGGACTAAAATGATCAATAACACGATGATGATAATGCAATACTTGAATATATTGACTGCTATCCTATTCATACGGCAACACCTTTACCCTTACTATGCTTCGACTTTGCTTTCGATCTTAATTCTTATAATAGCGAAAACCAATACGATAAAGGTCAACACGACCGCTAACGCGGAACTGTAACCCATTCGATTCGTACCGAACGCGGCGAAACTTTGAAAATAGATATAGGTCGTTACCACTTCCGAGCTATGGGCGGGGCCGCCGCCGGTCATCACATAGACAAGGTCGAAAACTTTGAACCCCCCGATAATGTTGAGGATTATGGCCAGGGAAATGGTTTTATACAACTGTGGAACAACTATCCTCACTACAGTTTGACGCCAGCTAGCTCCGTCTATCTTGGCACTATCGATAAGTTCTTCGTTTACACCCTGCAACCCGGCATAGTAGAGCACCATATTGTAGCCGGTCCATTGCCATACATTGATGAATATGATAACAAAAATCGGGGTTACGGTGTTTCCCAGCCATTGGACCCCATCCAAAGCAGGATTGACTGAGGTGATGATCATGTTTAACAATCCGTCACCCATGAAAATCCTTCTCCATACCAGTCCGATCATGACGGAAGAGAGCATAGCCGGGAAGAATATAATAGAACGCCAGATCCCGCTGCCTTTCAGTTGACCATAAAAAAGAAACAACGCTATGAGTAAGCCTAGAAAATTTTGAAAAACTATCGTAAAAAAAACAAAATAAAGCGTGTTTTTTAAAGCCAGCCAAAACGTCGGGTCTTGAATCATTCGCACATAATTATCGATTCCGACTGTTTTTTCAAAAGGAATGGGCGAAAAACCGGACCATTCATAAAAACTGAGAATAAGAGAAAAGATAATCGGATAAAACAAAAAAAGAATAAAAAACAGCAACGCAAGGGAGATATAAAGATATCCTCTCATTTTTTCGTATCGGTTGATTGAATAGTTCATATACGGTAAATTCCGGTTTTTTAGTAAATAATATAAGAAAGGGGGCCTTTTTCGGTCCCCCTTTCTTTGTCCAATTATTCGTTTACTTCACGAGACACTTGTTCTATCCGGCCCAATATTTCGTCAATATTGCCGCCGAGAAGAGCTTGATCGATTCCGTCTCCTAATGCTTTGTAAAGATCGGGATTGTCAATTCTGCGATATGCAACTTCCATAGTCGCTTGGTTTTTTGTCTGTAGATTAAATAAGGCTATATCGGACTTTTTATCGACAACATTTCCCGGCGGGGTCCGCATGGAATCAAAGACAACTTCCTGTCCGAAAGGACTATTACAATATTTTAGAAAATCAACCGCGGTGTCCGGATTCTCAGTGGCAGCGTTTACGGACATTGCGATGGATAGACCGCCTGTCAATAAAGTCCTATCGCCGGAATGCATCTTTGGAAACGGTATTGAACCAAGCGCATCGTTGTCCAGTGCTTCTTTCGGTAACGAGCCCAGCCCGAACTGACCTATCGGATATACCATCCCGGTTTCTTTCTTGTTAAACCGGTCCAGACAATCGGCCCATGTCAATTCCATGATGTTTTGCGGGAAAACGCCTTCGGTTTTTAGCTCTACGATTGTTTGCAGGGCTTCCTTGAAAAGCGGATTCTCCCACGATTCAACTCCTACAACAGCCTTATCAATAAGATTGTTTTGAGGATCGGCCGCACGCACCAAAGCGACAAATATATCGATTTGCGGCCATTTCTCGGCAATCATGCTCGTTAACGGTGTGATCCCGTCTTTACTGAGCGCATTCGACACGCTAATCAATTGATCGATAGTTTGCGGCGGTTGTAATCCTCTGGAATTGAACATCTCTTTCCAATATACGATAGGCAAGTGATTAACATCCATCGGTATAGTGTATATCTTACTATCGATATACATGCCGCGCAGATCCAACGCGGGTTCGATCCACCGGGACCACGCTTCATCATTCACAATTTCATCCGTTAAATCCATCAGGGAACCGGCATTTACTAAAGCTACTGTGGGCGCGCCCGGCTCAATCTCAAATATGTCCGGACCTTCACCGGCGGCAATATCTGTTTTCAATGCGGTGTTATAGTCCCCGTATGGAAATTGCTTTCGTTCAAGGGTGACATTAGGGTTCGATTCCATATATTTCTTTGCAATTAAGTTAAAAACTTGTTTATCGAATTCGGACTGCCAATCCCACCAAACGATTGATATCTCACCTTTTTCATCCGCCCCCTTTTTTTCCTGCGTCCCGCCTGCCGTAACCACGGCAACTGAAACCACTAACAACAAAAGGGAAAGGGCACATACTCTTACTTTGTTCATTTGAAACCTCCTCAAGGTTTTTAAAATATTTATAATATTATGTTATTTTAGTAGATACATTATAAACTGTCAATAGATTTTTATGAATTCTCTATATATACACATAACCGGGCATGATATCGGTTGCGGTGAGGTCGCGCTTACCGGGACTCCGCGCATCGTCACTATCATTCACGTTCCGAGATGCTTGCTGCGGCCGAGTGAAAAACAAC
>CAZJBZ010000138.1:0-10742 GCA_964543975.1 uncultured Spirochaetales bacterium | reverse complement strand
CGATATAGCCGACAACACTCTTCTTCTTCGATTCGTCGCGAAGCGGTCCCATCTGGATGGTCTGGTCCAATCCGTACCCCATCCGCATACGGGACGCGGCTTCGATGAAAGTGTCCACAACTTTTTTGTGAAACGCCTCATGTTCGGCTTGCGAAAGCCCTTCGCCTACTACGACCAAATTGGCGTTTGCCAGACAACGCTGTCCCGCGTTGCCGAAGAAGGAGGTCATACAGGCCGCCACCGTCCGGTCGATATCGGCATCAGGCATAACAAGTGCAAAGTTCTTGGCCCCTCCCTGCGAGATGACCCGTTTTCCGGTCTCGCCGCACCGCTTGTATACGATATCTTTGCCCACCGGGGTCGACCCGACAAAACAGACACCTTTGATATCTTCGTTATCAAGCATGGCCGAAACCACTTCCCTGCCGCCGTTTACCACGTTCCACACGCCGGGCGGAAACCCGGCCTCGTCGGCAAGTTCGACGATCTTGATCTGGCTGATGGGGTCCTCACTCGAAGGTTTGAGGATGATGCAGTTACCGGTCGCCACCGCGTACGGAGCGAACCAGAGCGGGACCATAAACGGGAAATTGTAGGGGCCGATAATCCCGAAAACCCCTAACGGCTGACGGATGAGATACTCATCGATCCCGGAAGCGATGTCTTCAAGAGTTGTCCCTTGCATCAGTGACGGAACACCGGTGGCCACCTCCACATTCTCGATGCCGCGCCTGCTCTCGCCGCGGGACTCGTCGATCGTTTTGCCGTGCTCCATGGTTTGGACGCGGCTGAGTTCCTCGAAGTTCTCTTCCATCAACTCTTTCAACCGGAAGAGACACCGTGCCCGTGCCGGCGGCGGTGTTGTCCGCCAATCCTTATAGGCCTCTTTGGCGGCATCAACCGCCTCATCGTGTTCCGCCTTTGTCGAAATCGGGACGGTAGCGATCGTTTTCATGTTGGCGGGATTCACAACCTCCCGCTTCTCCCCTTTCGATTCCACCCAATCGCCGTCTATAAAGTTTTTCAGTTCCAACGGTTCCTTAATCGGTTCTTCCAAAATCGCCATGCTTTGCTCCTGTTATTATTTTATTCTTTCTTATTGTATTTGTTTTGCTATAAATTGCCGTAAAAAGGTATGACTCTGTCGCAGCGCTTCTTTGCGGGTATTGAGGGAAGCCTCAAAGGCCCGATCTTCAACCTCAACACAAACCGGACCGTCATACCCGGTATCTCCCAGCACTGAAAAGAACTGGCCCCAATCGATGTCCCCGAGACCAGGCAGCTTGGGAGAGTGATATTCCAGCGGAGTTGCCAATATCCCGACATCATCAAGATTGTGATAATCTACTCGAACATCTTTGGCATGGACATGGAAGATTTTATCCTTAAACTCCCACAGCGGTTTAATCCAATCGATCTGCTGCCAAACCAGGTGGGACGGATCGTAATTGAGGCCGAAATTGTCACTGGGGATTTCATCAAACATCTTCCTCCAGATTGCCGGCGCGTAGGCCAGATTTTTACCTCCCGGCCACTCGTCTTTCGAAAAGAACATCGGACAATTCTCGATACCGATACGCACGCCTCGATCTTCCGCGTATTTAATAATAGGCTGCCACACCTTCTTGAAGTTCGGCCAATTATCATCTACCGATTTTGTCCAGTCCCTTCCGATAAAGCTGTTCATGATGTTGATATCGAGAAGCGCGGAAGCATCGATTACCTTTTTTATGTGATTAATGTAAACTTCCGCCTCCGTGCTGTCGGGTGCTAAGGGATTAGGGTAATAACCTAAGCCGCTTATTTCGATGCCGGCCGAACGGCACACATCTTTTACCCTTTCGGCATCATTTTTGGAAAAATCGGTCACATCGATGTGGGTGACTCCGGCGTATCGCCGCTCGGCCTTCCCCTTCGGCCAACACATGGCTTCGATGCAATCGAACCCCTCGGCTGCCGCAAGACTTACGACTTCTTTAAGCGTTAAGTCCGGCACGATCGCCGTAGCAAATCCTAATTTCATATTTTACTCCTCTTTATGACGCCGCAATATTGACGCGCTGTTTGTTTAGTCAATCATCGCCCAAAAGGCCCGATGTTTCCCGCCGCTCCTTAGATTGTTACCCATCGCTTTTCACGGTGGCTCCGAAGGATGGCCTCGCACAGGACGACCTCATGGTGCCCCTCCCGGAAAGAGGGATACGGGACCGTCGGAGGCTCCGCTTTTTTCTCACGGGCCAAGACAGCGGTGTAAAACGATCTGAAGCACTGCTTAAAGGTATCCGGGAAACCTTCGTTATGGCCACCCGGAAAGTTGATGAATGGGGCCGCGGCGTCCGCGACCAGGGACGGATCTTTCATAAGATCTTCATTCGGCTTCTCCCGATAACCGACCCAAAGGTGGTTCGGCTCTTCACTGTTCCAGGCGAGGGTACTCTTGGAACCGGCGATTTCATACCGTAAGCAATTCTTTCTGCCCGGAGCGACTTGGGAAATCCAGACACTTCCGTGGGCCCCGTTTTTAAAACGAAACAAAATAACCGCACTGTCTTCTGTAGTAATGTTTATCGGCTCCAGGTCCTTCTGCTGAGAAATTTTACCGGCGAACGTCTCCACTTCGCCCTTCGGTCGTTTGCGAATACCGTGGATTGTTTTCAGGTCCGCGCAGACCGCTTCGATTTCCAATCCGGAAACGGCTGTAATCAAATCCATCCAGTGGGTGCCGATGTCCCCGACCGCCCGCAGCTCCCCGCCCTGGTCTGCCAGCACGCGCCAATTGTAGTCGGTATCGTAGAGGAGCCAATCCTGAACGTAGGTACCGAATACCGAGGAAACGTCCCCTAACCGGCCTTTGATCCGACGCTGCCTTGCTTCCACGTTGAGCGGATAAAACCGGATATTATAACAGACCCCCGCTTCGAGACCCGACTCTTCCGCCGTTTCCACCAGTTTTTCCGATTCGGAAGAGGTCATGGCCAGGGGTTTCTCGCACATCACGTGCCTCCCGGCGTTGATTGTCTTGGTGACCATCTCAAAATGAAGCCGGTTCGGTACGGCAAGATGGACCGCCTTTACCTTCGGGTCCGTTAATACTTCATCCAAATCCCGGTAGGCCTTGGGAAGGTTCATCGCTTTAGCGGCGGCCTCCGATTTCGCACGGCTGCTGCCAAGAACACCTTGTACATCCACACCCAGTCGTTTCAGCGCTTCAATATGGACAGGTCCTATCATCCCTGTCCCGACAACCGCTGCTCCGATATCCGAAAACATACGCTACCTCCCATATTCAAATACAGTTTCTACCATTGCTCTATAGTTTAACGGATCAACATAATGGGGAACCGTATTACTCGTCCCAACACAGTACCCGCCGTTATAACCCAGCTTCTCAACACGGTCCAAAACCATGGTCCGTGTTTCTTCCGGAGTACCCCTGCTCAGCATATCCAGATCGATGTTTCCAACCAAGCAGAAACGATGGCCTTCCTTCTCCTTGACCTCTTCGGCGACCATTGATTTCGGTTCCAAAGGATGGATGGCGTTCACCCCTAAATTATAAAAATCATCAAATACGTCCCATAGACTGCCGTCCGAATGATACAGAAAGGGGACATTTAACTCCCGCGCCACATTTCCGATTTTTTCCATCCAGGGAAAAAGGTGTTGCCTGAATACCTCCGGATTGACAAACATGCCGGTGTTGAAGGCAATATCATCCTGATACCAAAGAGCGCCTATTTTATTACCGACCAATTCAGCTGTTCTCAAGTTGATTTTATAGACAGCTTCACCGATCTGTCGAAAAACTTCGGCAATAAGATCGGGGGATTCATAAATGGAGTTGCAGAAATGCATAAAACCCATGTTTTCCCAGGTGGAGATAAAAATATCATGAGTCGATATAATCAACTTCATTTCTGACGGCATAGCCCTCGCGGTAGCGACAATATGGTCGAAACACCAGTCCTCTTCCTTTTGCCACGGCCAGGACTGTGAATGTAAATCTTCCATGGTTTGGATAACACCATACCCTTCGGAAGACTGGGCCCCTTCCTTCCCTTTAATGTCTTTAACGGCAAACTTGAAGAATGGTCTAATTTCAACATAATCGTAACCGGATTTGAACCAAAACTCGACCCACTCCTCGGGTGTACAAAAAAAATCGTATGTCTTGGGGCCTGCCCTGTATTCCGTTTTGTGCAGTTTACGACCGACCACGCGTTCAGCAATATTCTCGGCCACTCCGAAGTTGGCCAGTGGCGGCCTGTCCGGTTTTTCCTGTAGAAGAAGCGTTCCACGAATTCTTTCAAATGCCGGTTCAGGATGTATATTGATAAATTGCGCCACTATTCATCTCCTTAGATATTCAAGAATTGGCCGCCCGGTTCCATGTGGAGGCCGCTATTATTAACCCTTGACCGCGCCCGCGGTTAATCCTTCAATCAGGTAGCGTTGTGCGAAAATTAAAAATAAAATAGACGGAACCAACGCTATCGTGGAGGCCGCCATCAAAGCGGTCCAGTCGGTGTTGAATTGCTGTACAAACCGCTGTAGCCCCATTGTCAGGGTCTGAATGTTTTCATCACGCAGGAAAATACTGGCAAGCATAAACTCGTTCCAGCAGTTAACGAAGGCAAAAATAGCGACTGCCGTCAGTCCCGGCAGTGAAAGGGGGAGAATTACCCTGATAAACGTTCCCCAATATGAAGCTCCGTCGATCATGGCGGATTCTTCGATTTCAAATGGGATTGTGTCGAAGAAACCCTTCAACATCCATGTAGAGAAGGGCAAAAAAATGGCCGTATAAGCGAGTATGACCGAAAGTCGTGTATCAACCAGACCTAACCGGTTAAAAATTATAAAAAGGGGAATGAGCAGCAATATCCCGGGAAACATCTGAAAAATGAGCAGCATTATCGAATAACCTCTGAGTAATTTTACCTTAAACCGGGAAATCGCGTAACCGGATAAACCCGCTATCGTTATACAGAGCAGTGTTACGACAAGCCCCACAATGATGCTGTTCAAGACATTTGTCATATAAATTGAATTGTTGATAACATTGCGAAAACTTTCAAAACTCAGTTTATCGGGAAGCAGGTTCAGGTTTTTCAATGCCTCTGTTTTTGACTTGAAAGCAGTGCCCGCCATATTTATGTTGGGCAAATTTACCAGGACCACCATAAAAATGAGTATAATATGGGTCAATAAATTGAAAATCAGTCTCTTTTGTTTCTTTTTCAACATTTTTTTCCCCTCTCGTATGGGTTCACCGTCTTATTGGCCCGCATATAAATCATCACGATGAATAAGAGAACGAACAGCATCAGGATCGCTATGGTGGACGCGTATCCGATGTTATACCGATGAAACGCGGTATAATAGCCGAGGATCGGTAGAACGAAGGTGGCTTCGGCCGGCCCCCCGCGGGTAAGCAGATAGATATTCTCAAAATTATTAAATGACCATATGAACATCAAAGATATGGCCACGATACTCACGGAACGCAGCATGGGGATAGTAATATTGATAAAGGATTTTATTGGTCCCGCTCCGTCAATGTCCGAGACTTCGTAGAGCTCCTTTGGTATTGACTGAAGACCGGCCAAGAGAACAACCGTCATAAACGGAAAGGCCTTCCACGCACCGGTGAATATCACAGTTATTCGAGCCAGGTTCGGGACAGCCAGAAAAAGTATCGGTTCCTTTAACAAACCAATGTTTTTAAGCATGACATTGATGTATCCAAATGTATCATTAAGGATCCACGACCAGTTAGTGGCGGATACAGCCGTAGGTACGATCCAAGGAACCAAAATCAGTGCCCGGTAAACCCCTTTGAGCCTTATGTCTCTATTCAATAAAAGGGCAAAACAGAAACCGACAACGTAACTGATCGCAACCACGGAAACCGCGTAAATCAAAGAATAACCGAGCACACCGTAAAATTCCGTATCGGTGAATATAACCGTTGCATAATTCTTTAACCCTATAAATCCTCGGTTTTGGGGCCGCACAAGATTGTAGTTCTGAACACTCAAGATGATGGCGTTAAAAAGGGGAATAACACTAACCAGAAGGACCATCAAAAGAGAGGGAATCGACATCTGGATTGCGGTCTTGCGTTGTAATTCTTTAACTCGTTCGGCCATTACAATACTCCAAACTATTGTTCAAATAGTGTATTAAAAGAGATTCACGGATAAAAGATAAAAGCCCGCATCAATTACATCCTAAAAGCGGGCTTTTTTATTTTTTTCAAAATTCAATAAAGCATAATGCTATTCTGATTCATCCAGTGCCTTTTGTATTCTTGCGTTTATCTCTTTACCGATTTTCTCGTAATCCGTCTCACCCGAGAAGATACGTTGAAGAGCGAGGCCAGGATAGATCTCACCTTCGATCTGCGGATACGCTACATAGAGACTCGGCGCCGGCCATGGAGGCGTTACTACTCTATCCACTAACATCTCACTTTGCTCTTTCAACATAGGGAAATCATTCCAGAAGTCGAGTTCTCGCCATGAATTCCTCGATGGAAAGGATGCCCGCCCCCCTTCTTGATAGATAGGAAGATAATTGTCCATATACCATTTGATAAATTGTTTACTCGCTTCAGGATATTTAGTCTGTTTAAACCCCATAATCGGATTATACCATCCCATCATTTTAGGATCATTCGTGTCGGGCCCTTTCAAAACCGGCATTGTACCCGTATTGTTATAAATTTCGGGATAATCTGTCTTGACGAAAGCCGGTAATCCGTAACCGAAGAGTATGGCCGCGTTACCGCTATAATAGATCTTTTGGGCATCGGAACTTCTATACGACACGACACCGCTGGGCACGAGGCCTTCTTCCAACATCTGACCGAAGAATTTCATCGTATGCTGGGCTGCCGGTGACAGCAGGTTCGGTTTTCTGTCTGCTGTGAGAAAACCAACACCATTCTGAAACAGAAAGGCCATCATCACATGATAGCTTACATGGTCCCCAGCTTGAAGCAAAGCGGGTGCAATGTCCGGTTTTTCTTTTTTTATAACACGACAGGCATCCACAAACTCTTCCCATGTAGTCGGTATTTCGATGTTCAGTTCCTCAAAGATGTCCTTCCTGTACATGAGGGATGATGGCTGGATGTCCCACGGCATGGCCGCCTGGTGACCCTCCCATTTATAGATGTCCCAACGACCCGGGTCGATATCGGTCAGAATGGGATTACCTTCAGCCTTCCACTCTTCCATGATTGAATCTAAATAGAGAGTTTCCCCCATCGCGGCAAACTGGATAGGCAGAGGGAACGCAGTCGTAGCAATATCAGGGGCTGCCTTACTGGTTACCGCCGTAAGGAACGTTTGATACCATGCATCCCATGCAATACTTTGATACTTTACCGGTACACCGGTTTCATCGGTGTACGCTTTGGCCATGGCCTTCATCGTCGGCAGATAGGTTTCCGACGGGCCCCACAGCATGTCCCAAAACTCCAGCTCCGCACCCTCTTCGGTTTTGGCTTCGCTTTCACCTGCCGCGAATACCATTCCAAGAGCAAAGATAAGCATGACTACTACACAAAAAATCCTTTTCACCTTGTCCTCCTTGGTTTAGGATCACATTTGTATTGTGGCAAAGCCACTATATGTTTGCATAATGCCATACAACTTTTCTGTTGTCAATAGATTTTTACATATTTTTTACAGACGCCAGTCGAATACCACACCTAAATAATCCCCCTTTGCTTCAAGCAAGTCGTTATAGACCCGGGGAGCATCGAATGGATTATAGGTATGACTGATAAGATCGTCCGCATTCATCTTCCCGATCCGTACGTACTCCAGGTATAACTTTACCATCTCTTCGTACGTCCAGGGATTGAAGACCGTATACTCTGCAGGAGACATCGCGAGATGGATACCGTCGATCCGTATCGAGTTACTCACAACTCCTGGACCGAGGCACTGCTGCGTGGGGACCGTCGTATCGCCTAAGAGGATGACCCGTCCCAACTTTCGGCACAAGCGGACCGCCTGCTGCAGCACCGCCGGATTACCGGTGACGTCAAAGACCATGTCGGCCATACGTCCCTCGGTAATCTCTTCGATTTCTTTCGGAGCGTCCGCTTTCTTGGGATTTACGATGTGGGTCGCGCCATGTTTTTGGGCCATCTGCAGACGTTCGGCAACTGTGTCCATCACGATGACCTTGCGTAGTCCCATGAGGTTAAGATACTGAACGACGAACTGCCCGATAATCCCCAAACCGATAACGACTGCAGTTTCACCAAGCTTGATTTCCGCCCGGCGCACACCCTGCTGGGCTGTTATGGACACCGGTGATGCGGCTGCGGCCTCGAAACCGACCCCATCGGGAATGACGACCAGTTCTTTGGGGTCAGCAGTAAAGTACTGCTTGTGGGGCCGTTTGCAGGCCACCCTTGTGCCCGGTTTTAAAGCACCGGCTACCTTACCGCACTCGATGACTGTAGCGGCAACACTGTAGCCCGGATAGAAAGGGTACTTCACCCAGGAGGCCCAGTTGGTCCCCTCGTCGAATATACCCCGAAGACAGCGTGTCTCGGTACCGGTACTTATAAAAGACTTCTCCACCTTGCAGAGCACGTGGTTATCGTCCGGTTCGGGTGCCGTCTCTGTCCGTACCTCTATTTTTTCCTTTGCCGGAAAAACGATGTTTAAAGATTGTAGGTTTTTCATATGATTCCTTTTTTGTAAGATTTCAACAGAGAATAGCTATAAATTGACCGAATGTAAATGACCTCCCGCAATTTATATCACAGGAGGTCTTGTTTTACGTAATATTGTTACTATTAACTATAGTGCTTATTTGAAGTAAAACTGTTCCGGGTCCAACGATGTGGTCCACATATTATGAGGAGTCCACAAGGCATTTTCCGGTACGTTACCCATATTCGCCCTTACGGTGATAGGATATGGTGCATTACCTATTGTCCCTATTACCCAGAGATTTTCAGCTTGTGAGCGCAGTATCTTTTTTCCTAATTCGAGGCGCCGTTGTTCATCGCCGCTACTGCTCATCTCGAACCACCAATCCACAACCTGTTGTACTTCAGGAATCGGTTTTTCGCCTGATTTACCCTGTGTTTGTACCCAGCGGGCCCATTCCGGCCAGTTTGATTTTACCCATGTAGGAGCAAGGGGTACAATAACGTTCGGGTTCTGCAGCCACCTGAAATCGGTACCTGCCATACCGTGAAACATGGTCGCATCCATCAGATTGGAAGGGGCCCTTTGATTTGCAAGTTCAAATGTAAGCTGCTTTAATTTAACATCAACACCAACCTCCTGCCAGTGCTTAGCAACCAATTCAGCATTTGGTGCTTTCGGTGTCTGGGTATCGACGAACTCAATTGTAAACATCAGTTTTTTTCCATCAGGACGCAGTCTGAAACCGTCGCGGTCGCGTTTATCAAGACCCATTGCATCCAAGAGCTGGTTCGCTCTGTCCGGATCATATTCGATATAACTTTTTTCGAATTCGGTTTCAAAAAAAACACTATCGTCGGATACGGTATATTGCCGGGGTTCTGCTCTGCCAAAATAGATCAATTTATTTATTTCTTCACGATTTATTGCCAGAGACATGGCTCTTCTGAACCGAATATCTTGGAATATTTCCCGCAAAACAGGATCCTTATGAGTCATGTTAAAATCATAGTGACTATCGCTACCAAACCGGCTGGTATAGAGAAGGGTACGATAATCACCTTCTTCCTCATTTTGTTTGTAAAGCGTGTAATCGCGGATATCATTTTCAAATGCAGCAAAATCCAACTCGCCACTGACGATTTTGCCGCTGATGATTTCACGATCGCTGACGATTTCACAAACAATCTTGTCGATATAGGGCAGTTGATTACCCTCAGTATCTACTTTCCAATAATAAGGGTTCCTTTCATAAATCTTTCTACTAGAAGTTTTCTCAACCAGAATATAAGAGTTGAGGGAAGGGATACCAATTTTAAAAGGTACTTTGCCTGCCCTAGAATCCCGTAAATCTAAAAACAATTCATACCAATGATCATACCCTGCTTTTTCAACCTTTTGCTGCAATTCTGATTCAGATGTATATTTTGGATGGAATTGACTGAAGTAGTGTTTCGGAAGAAAAAAACCATAGCCCCATTGTAAATATCCAAGTTGATAAATAAAGAAAGGTTGAGGTGATTCAAATTCCATTTCTACTGTATAATCATCAAGTTTTGTCCATTCCATTATTTTCCCATCTGTTCTGTAATAGGACAGGATTGACGGATATAATTCTTTGTTTAGTAATACATCCTCATACCAGAACATCATATCTTCTGCAGTAAAGGGGTGCCCATCGGACCATTTTACTCCTTTACGTAAATAGACGGTGTATGTAGTAGCATCACTCGAGACTTCAACTTTTTTGGCAAGGTGAGGTAAGGCTTTGGTTCCGTACTTATCGGGCTTTACAAGTCCATTGAAACTAGACATAATCATGAGGTCATCATTCCAGCTTTCAGGTAATATTCCTGCCGTATAGGCAATACCGCCGTATTTGCCTATTCCTTCGTTCGGTGTTACAACATAAGGTTCTTGCGGAAGCCGTTCCGACAATGGGGGTAATTCACCGGCTTTAACGCGCTCTTGCAGTATAGGCGCCTGCTTTGGGGAAACACCTTCAATAACGGCTTCCGCTTCTTCTTCCTGTTCACCTTTTTCTGCAGCCCCACCGGCAAA
>CAZJBZ010000137.1:0-10754 GCA_964543975.1 uncultured Spirochaetales bacterium | reverse complement strand
ACCGCTCCGCAGGCTCGGATGTCGATTGAGACAGACCGCTAACAGCAGGAATAAAAATCAAGAGTAGGAATGAAAAAACCCTCATGCTCTTTTTCAGGGAGTGGATTATCCTTGGATTCATACAATACCTCGTTATTAGGCGTTAACTGAGGTATATAGTAATTCGTATAATGAGCGAAAACCATAGATAGGGTATGAAAAGATATAACAAACTGTTATTTTATATTGATCGACGGAGCATCTATACGAGCCCTTGTATCGAGGATTCGGACTAATCCGGTTTTACCGCCTCTGGAACCGCCTAAAAAGTAAACTCCATTCCCAGGTTGACGGCAAAATCACCTGCTCTGTCCCAGCCGAAAAGGTCTTTCGGGCCGCCTCCTTGAACGGAAACGAAACCCAACAAGGTAAACCCTTGATAGATATTCCAGCTTGTACCGACCGTAACCAGACCGGAGGCATCAATAGGAGAAAAGACACTCCGTCCGATGAACGAAAGCGAGGAAGTCGGGCTTATGACGACCTCAGGATAGAGGAGGATACCGTATTGTTCTCCGCTTCGCTCCCCCGACTCCGTTTCCTCGGGCCCTTCGATCGCAGTGACGGTACCGTTTTCGACCGAGTGTTCTATCGGCTCCCACGAACCGGCCGGCCGGACCGTACTCTCCAGACGTAAGGATATTGAACCGCCGCGACGAAAATTGTGCATGTGAAAGAGGCCCCAGCTTATTTCAGTATTCTCCCACGCCTCCTCAGATAACTCTTTTCCTTCGCTCGCTTCACCAGGAATGATCGTTGATGCGGAAACCTGCCAATCGACCAGTAGATGCCACTGCAGACTGAGGTAGGGCCGATGCTTCATATTGACTGCTTCTTGTGCGCCTTCGAAAAGATATCCCGCCTCGGTCTTTATGCCCAGCGGTTTCAGGTAGATCCTTCCGCCCAACGCTGTTTCTTCTATTGAGGGGAGGGTAAGACCGGCCACCGATTCTGGAGGAGGTGTTCCGTCGGCCTCGCCGGGCACCCCGGACACGGCTTGGCTCAATGCGGTAGTCAATTCGACAGGGAACAAAGTGGGGACAGGCGGAAGCACCACGATCTCCGCAAAAGCGAAACGGCCTAACGGAATGTATCCTTCAACCATCCAGACTCCGGCATCGTGAAAAACACTCTGTGTCAAATCTGTTGAGAAACCGGAAGATGGGGCGATCAAGTCGCCGGCGTTGAACATCACCCCTTCGCCCCAGGAAATCCGGTTTTTACCCAGGACCGACCTGAACCAGGGGAACCGCACCTTGATATAGGCACGAGAAACATCAAAGAGGACGTTTTGCCCTACCGTCAGGTCCAAGTCAAGCTCCGCCTTAACATTCTTATTGCCTCTCGAGGAAAAGGTAACGCCTGCATCACCAAGAGCGGTAAAGAGCCACT
This sequence comes from uncultured Spirochaetales bacterium, assembly GCA_964543975.1. Lineage (GTDB taxonomy): Bacteria > Spirochaetota > Spirochaetia > SPDA01 > CAZJBZ01 > CAZJBZ01. The sequence goes on along the minus strand of CAZJBZ010000137.1, from coordinate 9,323 downwards.
CACTCCCATCGTTTTCCGGTGTTCTTGCTAATGAGAGCATGGGTCGAAGATCGACGGAGACAACATTTTCCGCGAACCCGTGACCGGCGAAAAACAATAAGAAGAAACCGCAGAGTACGGCACGGCAAGGTGCTCGAAAGAAGCTTCCTCTCACCATGTAAGCTCCTCCAATGAGAAGAGAGAAGGATCGAGTGAGACATTGATTTTCATCTCTTCAATGATCAGTTCGGTACTTGAGTTCTTTTTCATGGTATCGACCATCGTCATGTGGGTGGGAATTACTTTACCCTTCACCTCCTTTACCTCATGGACCGTCATCTCTTTCAGAAGCTTTCCGGAGAGGGAAAACTTATGCACCTGCCACGCGATATATCGATCTTTATCGACCCAGACAATCTCTTTAGGATAGGGTACATTCCGTGTTTTCGCCTTTAGCTCGATCTTATAGCAATCGTGCCCATCTATCGTTTCCGTTCCAAGGAGTTTCGGCTCGAAGGTGTCGAGGATACTCTTTTCCCCCGTCATGTCCTCGTATGAGAAATCGGAGCCCAAGACCGATTCACGCAGTGCCGAACCCTGCATCCGGATTATCTCTTCCGCGTCAGGATAGTAGAGGTAGATTTCATCTTCGGTACGCAGTATTTTTTGCCCCTGCTCCTGTTTTGAAGTGAACTCGACAAGACTCTCTTCCGCACCCCTGCTGTACGAGATAAACGTACTGACCTTCTTACCGAAACGGTCTTCGATGATCATCTTCCCTTCAGAGCGGGACGTTTCGTGGATCCTGTTCCCTTCCATGCGTTCAAGTATCCGGTCAACATCCTGCGCCCACACGGCGCCTGCAGCGATGACAAAAAAAGCCGCAGCCAACAGGATGCGGCTGAGATTCATGTGTGCTCTCGTGGATTGTATCATATTTCGTCGTTTCATTCTTTTTTACTCCTTATTGCAATTATCTCTGTGGCGTTAAATCATCCGCAATGCCTCCACCGGCTCGATTTTGGCGGCCCGGCGGGAAGGGATAAAGGAGGCAAGCGAGGCGACGATTGTCGAATAGAAAAAGACGAAAACCGTCGAGCGCAAATTCAGGACAGGATAAAAAACAGGTGACATCTCCATGTCCACCCCTTCCATCGCATCTCCAAAGTTCAATCCCGTATGGGCAATAGGTATTGTTATGCCTATTCCGAGGATGACTCCGAGGGCCGAACCGATAACACTGATAAAAAAAGCTTCCAGAAAAAACAGTTTGACGATTTCCGGTCCGGTCATCCCCATTGCCGAGATTGTCCCTATCTCCTTTGTTCTCTCGTAGACTACCATCATTGTCGTATTGATAATAACGGTGCTGCCCAATATGAAAAAGAGAAACGCCATAATGGTGTAGACAGTGTCCCCTATCTGTATCGCACTGTAGGTTTCGCTCATGTTTCGCCACGATTCCGCGATGAGTTCTTCCCTACCAGCCCGTTTGAAAACGGCAGTAAGCCGCTCGGCGGTCTCGGCACTCTCCTCTTCGGGGGCAAGTTTCAAAAGGATTTCCGTGGCCCCCTCATTCATCCGAAGAAAATACTGCATCCGGTCGAGCGGGGCTAAAAACAGTCTTCCGTTGAGCCCCGCTACGGGAAACGAGACAATCCCCGTTACGGTCAAGGTGATTGCGTTCGTTCCGCCCCGCATAGTTTTTGTTAACAGTGTCATCTTATCTCCCACCCCGATTCCGATCTCTTCGGATAGTCCTTTGGCAATAAGGGCCTCATTCCTGCCGTTGGATGGGACGGTCCCCTCGACCAAATTCCGCTCCAAATCTTGATACTTTCGCTCCCGGGTAAAATCCACTCCCATCCCAATTGCCGGAAAAGTATTCCCCTCCCGGTAAATACCTGTTCCGAATTGTACACGGGGAGAGACCAAATCCACCGCCGCGTTGTTTTCTACCAGTTCTATCACCTCTTCCGGTGATGAGACATTGAGGTGAAGCGGATTGAGATAATCGTACTTACTGTATTCACTATTTCGTATCCTCACCTCTCCCGTGTAGTAGGTGTGAAGGTTTTCCGCAAGATCGGCCTTCATCCCGCCGAGAAGAGAAAAGAGGAACACGAATGTGAGAGAAGCTATCGCAATCGCGCTCAATGAGAGGATGCTCCTTCTGGTGTTCCTACGTATATTTCTAAATGCAATTTCACGCAATTTCATGTAACGCCTCCTATAGATGCCGCTATTGATGCCGCAAGCAATCGGTAATCTCCATCCTCAATGCTTTTCGAGTAGGAATAAACGCAATGACGACAGCGATAATAATCCCGGAAAAAAAAGCGGTCACAATGGTCTGGATATTCCAAATTCCCCGCATAATTCCCGTCGTCCGATATCCTATATCCATCGATTCGACAAACATCGAAAAATCGATACCGACATTGACAAGAGGAATATTAATGAGCACTCCGAGAACGACACCGATTGTACCGCCTAATAAACCGATCCCTCCCGCTTCCATGAGAAAACTCCAGCGGATATGCCTGTCTTCCATCCCCATCGCCCGCATCATTCCCAACTCCCGAATACGTTCGAACACAGCCATCAGCATTGTATTGGATATCCCCACGGCAGCAATGACAAAGACGAGGAAGAGAATCAGCTTACTTCCCACTTCTTTCGCACTTGCGATCCGGATAAAATCCTGAGCAAGTTCTTCCCACGTCTTTACCGTCAATTCGTTCCCGCCCGCTGCGGCAGCGGCCCCACTTTCACGCAGGGCTTTATCGATCGTTTCGGCAACAGGGTCAGGTTCGATCCAATCGGAAAAACCAAGATCGATTTCGGTGACAGCCCCTTCCATCTGCAGATAGGTATCAGCGGTCTCCTTCGTTATGAAAGCCATCGACCGATTGATCACCGGGTTGGGTGTATTGAGAATTCCCACAACGGTGAGGTCTACCGTTTGAAAAAACCCGGTTTTGGTCCTGGTAACGATTGTTACCGGATACCCCGGTTCCGCGCCCAAATCCCCGGCCAGCCACGCTCCAAGCATGATTCCGTTTTCTCCCGGTCCAAGAAACCGGCCCGCGGCAACCGACTCTTCCAGTTTGAATACTCTGCCGTCCGTTTCCGGATCGATGGCGACGAACTGCAGCTGCATCGATCCGTGCTCGGGAAAGGGGTCCTGCTGTACGATCAGTTCGCCGCTGAATGCTGTCCTGGCAGTGAAGGGTATAGCGAGTTCCCGCAGCGTTTCATAAATCGGTTCAGGATTTTCAATCGCGTGTTTCAGCGGCATCTGGTCCCGTTCTTCCCAGAATTGTTGCGTCATTATCTTGCCTGCCGCTGTTTCGTACCATACCAGGTTCCGCTCCGTCTCCCGGCTCATACCGGTAAGCATCGATTCCATCATGATAAACATTGCCAGCCCAACCGCTATAGCACTCGCGGTAATCATCGTCCGCCGTCTGTGTCTAAACAGATTTTTCCATGCCAATGAGAGAAGGAATTTCATCAGTTCCTCCTTTTATCATCGGTTATATGACCGTCATGGAGCTGTACCAAACGGTGGGCAAAATCCATAACCATGGGATCATGGGTAGAGAAGACAAATGTCGTGTTGTGGGTCTTGTTCAGGTCCTCCATCAAAGCAAGAATGTCTTCTCCCGTTTTTGAATCGAGATTGGCAGTCGGTTCGTCCGCCAGCACCATCTGCGGGTCCTTTACCAGGGCCCTCGCCACGGCAACCCGCTGCTGTTGTCCGCCCGACAGTTCCGCCGGTCGCCGATCGGCCATCGTCTCCAAACCCACCTCTCGAAGCATATCCATCGTTCTGTCGTAAACTTCTTCATCCCCGATCCCTAAGAGCGAAAGAGAGAATGACACGTTCTCATACGCGGTCAGTACGGGAATAAGATTAAAGGACTGAAACACGAAACCGATTTTCCGACGCCGCAGGAGGGCCAGTTCCCGCCTGTCTTTCTCGGTCACCAATTCATTGTCGATAAACACTTTCCCCGCATCGGCCGAATCGAGACACCCGATGATATTGAGAAGGGTTGTCTTACCCGAACCGGAAGGGCCTGCTATCGAGATAAACTCACCGTCGTCAACCTGTAGCGACACCCCGCGCAGCGCATGGACGGTTGTTTCCCCCGCGATATAATCTTTGATTACGCTATCTACCTTTATCATTTCTTTTGTTCTCCTTTCTCATTTTCATCTCTCTCTGTTTCAGTCGACGGCTCTTCCTTGGCTTCGCTTTCTATCGATTTTAACGCGGCGGTCCCCATTACTGTTCCCAAGTTCATCGAATCCAGCGCGGACGCGGGAAGCATGATCATCGATCCTTTCTGCCGAATGCCTTCATAGATCATGTTCATCGCCCTAAGGTGGAGCGCGGTTTCATTGTCCTTGTAGCTTTCCGAAGCTTCGGCAAACTTCTTTGCAATCTCCACTTCGGCGGTACCCAGGATGACCCGGGACTGTTTTTCACGTTCGGCCTGGGCCACCTTACTCATCGAATCTTCAAGACCCTGAGGAATATTGATGTCGGTGAACTCCACCGAGAGAATGGTGATGCCCCAGGAATTGGTCTTGGTATCTAAAACACTCTGGATTTCCTTGTAGAGGGTCCTTCGATTGGTAAGCAGTGTATTCAAATCGTGATTACCGATCGATTCCCGCAGTGCTGTTTGGGCTGAAAGGGTGACGGCTTCCACGAAATTTTCCACTTCTAAAATGGCCCTCTTTGCGTCCCATATCATCCAGAAGGCGAGACCGTCGACATGCACCGGCACCGTATCGCTGGTCAGTGTCTTTTCGGCGCTGAAATCGGTGGCCCGGATTCTGGTATCGACAAACGAGGCAATTCGGTCGGCAAAGGGGACTAAGAGGAAGAGTCCCGCGTCATGCACCTTTTTAAACTTTCCAAACCGCAAGATGACAACCTTGTCCCATTGATAGATAAGTTCGAAACAGGCCGAGAACACAAGACCTAAAGAAATCCAGACAAAGACCGGATAAAAATTGAACGAAAAAAAGAAGTACATACAGATCCATGCAGCGATTATCAATTGAACAACGATGATCCAGAGCGGCACCAACGTGAGAATGACTCCTACAGCGATGGCCCCCCCGCCGATCCAGACAATTTCTTCGGTTCTCACCGATGGATCGAGAATGTGTTGCACCAGAATTCCCACCGTGAGAAATAATCCAAAAACAAGGTAAGAAAAAACATTGTAGCTGAAATCCCGCTGCAACGCTTTCTGCTGCAGGTTTTTTATACGACTGATTTTTTTCTGTACAAGGTCCATATTTTCCCTCCTCAACTGTTTTCCCTGGTATACTCTTCCAGGGCATCGATAATATCATCGATTGTAAAACCGTACGAACCGGCGGTGGTGACAAAAGAGCGGGTCAATTCGGAAAGAACGCGCTCTCTTTCTACCTCGTTCATTTCAATTTTTTTGTCGCTGATAAAGGTGCCGGAACCCTGTTGGGTGGTTACGACACCTCTGATTTCCAGTTCATTGTACGCTCTGGCTACCGTATTCGGATTGATCTTCAATTCCACCGCCAACCCCCTGACCGTCGGCAGCTGATTTCCGCTAACCAATCTGCCGTCCGCAATTGCCATCTCTATCTGGAGTATGATCTGTTTATAAAAAGGGACACCGCTTTTGGGATCAAGACTAAAATCCAGCGTTTTTTCATTATCCTTTTCAGTCACGCCATCCTCCAACTATTGTACTAATGTCATAATACAATATGAGTTTAATACATTAGTACAATTTTGACAACCTTTTTTTCGATTTTTATTAGTTTGGTAGAGGGTGTTCATTGAAGCAAGAAAGGAAAAAACAGAACTCCACTCAGTCTATGAAAAGAGTAATTCGATCAAAGCTATTTCCCGATTTAATAATCTATCCTGATGTGATTTTCGGGTTTTGAATCTCGGTTGGGCTTCTATCGCAGGGGGGCTGTGGCAATTGCCTCAGTTATTTCAGATATAAAAGGGCCATCGCCACGTTGTTGGCCCAGGGAAGTACTTTAAAACCACCGGAATAGAGGGCATCTTCAACCTCCACCCGGTTCAAAAAAACAATCTCTTGAGCCTCGAGGTCATCGGCGTTCGGTTCGGTGGTTTTTTCCGCTCCGGTCGCAAGATAGGCGTACGCAGTCCCGCAGCCTCTGTTTGGATCTACACGGTAGCTTCCGAGAAAGGTCCACTGCGGCGCTTCGTATCCAATCTCTTCCAGCGTTTCTCTCTTTGCCGCGGAGAGTGGTTCTTCCCCCGGCTCGATAAACCCGCCAACCGGAGCGTAGGATTGTCCCTCTATTCCATATTTAGACTGCCGAAGCATGATAAACCGCCCGGACATGTCTACTACCACGACATTGATATAATCGGGCATCGAAAGCCAAATCCAGTCGTCGATGGTCCGTCCGTCCGGCAGTTGTATTGTGTGTTGAAAAGCGGAAAGGAATTTACCGCTTTCGAGCACTTTCTTTTTCGAGAGAACGTTCCAATTGTTGTCCATGCTTACTTCATCGTCAGGTTAAAGACACCGTCCCAGTCCTCGGGGGGCGGCTTCACTTTAAAGTCGTCGCACCGTTTTATATAGGTTTGCGCTGGGCCGTCTTCCTGCTTCACCTTTAACACTTGGGAAAAAAGCGCTTTAGCGGCATCCCACTCCTTTACTTCGAATCGTTGTAACCCTTGGTGGAAAATATCGACAGCTTCTCGTTCCTCACTGCTCAAATTATTCCACTCTTCGAGCAGTTCATAAAGCCGTACCGGCTGATTAATACCGACTACGCGGACCCGGTCGAACTGCCTTGTGACAAAATCCTTTCCCCCCGCTTCATACACCGCTTCACTCATCAACGTCCATGAGCCGTACTGCTTGTTGACACCCTCCAACCGTGCCGCAAGGTTGACCGAATTTCCCATGATCGTGTAATCCATTTTCTGGGCGGTCCCCATGTTCCCGACGACCATCTCTCCGGTATTGATACCTATCCTGGTATAGAGAGGGTACTCACTCATCTTTTCAGCCAGGACACGTTCGTTGAGCTCTTTTTCCACGCGCCGCATACGAATTGCCGACAGGCAGGCCCTGCGGGCATGGTCTGCGAACTCTATCGGAGCACCGAAAAAGGAAATAATAGCGTCTCCTTCGTATTTATCGATTGTACCCCGCATCTCGAGAATGATATTGCTCATTTCGGTTAAATAGGTATTGAGGAGGCGGACCAAATCGGTCGGGTCCATCGACTCGGAAATGGTGGAAAACCCTTTTACATCGGTAAAAATAGCAGTGAGGTTCTTCTTTGTTCCGCCCAAGGCAAGCTTATCCGGATCATCCATCAACTCGTTGATAACGTCGGTTGAAAGATAGTGACTGAACGCGTTCCTAATATAGGTACGCTCTTTTGCTGTCGATAGAAACTTGAACACCGTTAGGACTAAAAAGGTAGAAGAAGCAGTGAGGACCGGAGTCATCATGGGAAAGTATTTCCCGGTGAAGATGAAAAAGGCCACTCCGCCGCCGATTATCAGGATGACGAACGCTACCCCGATCACGATTGAGAGTCCCGGATTCAATCCGCGAATAAGAAGATAAACGGCAAAAGCACAGATTAATCCGGCGATGGCCGAGTACCACCACGGCAGCATATCGAGAAATTTCGTATTGATTACCGTATTGACGATGGACGCGTGGGTCCCGACATTGTCGTAGGTTTCATCGAAAGGATTCACTCCCCGGTCGGTCGTAGCTGTTCCGGTCCATCCGATGATGCAGAACGCGCCCGGCAGCGCCCCCTTTAACACCTCGCGGGTTTGCGCAAGATTTTCCGAAATTTCTCCGGTGGCGGCAAATGTTTCCGTTACATCCTCTTTTATCTGCAGATAACGCTCTTTATACTCTTCCGGCAAGCCTTCGGTTGCAAGGGCCCTGTCCAATTCGGCTTGTATTGAGCTCTCTCCGTTTCCTTGCAGGAACGCTCCCACTTCGGTAAAGAAAAACTCCCTTACCTCCTTGTATTCTTCAATCTGTTCGGTATCTCCGCCATCCAAGACGTCCCGCTCAATGCTTTGGGCGTATTCATACGCGCTCATAAGGTCGGTATCACCTTCATAGAACGAGAGAAATCCGGCGTCGTTCATTATCCGAAGGTTGTCGATAAGCCGTTCCTCCTGTCTTCGGTGCAGTACCAAATACCAGTAGGAGAGAGAGGAAAAACTGTCGTCGAACTGCTTTTTAGGCCAGTTGATAAGGACCCGATGGTTTTCATCGAAAGGAATCGATACGTCTTTTTTTTCTCCGTCGGGGAGAATGGCTCCTTGTAAGATCATTCTTTCTTTCTCAATAATTACCGGCGGTGAACCGAGCCAATGGTAAAGGGCACGAAACGCGAGTTGACTGAAATACCGGCCCTCATGTTCGATAAGGAGATGGACCCGCCGTCGTACACCGTCAACGTCGATGATGATATTGGGAAATCCCGCCCCCTCCCCTTTGGTGATGATCGGTTCGATTGCCGGACGGATATCGGTGGCCGTTATCGGATATTCTCTCTCGACCCTGACGTCCTGTAGTGTTATGTTGTCGTGTACCCACTCCTTCAACTCTTCGGGAATGTCCTTATCTTCGTCGGGGAGCATATTAACGGTGAAAAAGGCGTTCCCGAAAAAACGGGCCGCTTGGCCTAAGTAGATGTCATTGTCCCGGACAATTTCATTTACCTTATTCAAGAGCGTCTCTTTCGATTCATCGGTAAGCCCTGCCAAATCCTGGATATAATCCTGAGCATCGGACAATGGAATATTTCCCCCGGCGATCGCGGAGAAGAGAGATTTGATGTTTTCTCGAATCGCTGAAAACTCGTTGCCGAATAGCTCCGGAATTTCCTCTTTCAGAAGAGCGCTGTTTACACCGAGAGGGCTTTCTTCGGTATACTCAATATCGAATACGGCATACCGCGCGCCCATCTCACGCATTAAAAGGAGGCCGTCCGCCATGACGGCCCTGCTCCAGGGAAACATTCCCACTTTAGCAATTGCTAAATCGTCGATATTGAGCAGAAGGATCGATTCATTTTCCTCTATGGCAGGTTTAATATGCAGGAATTGATCGTAGATTCGGTTTTCACCGGCTTGATAAAAATCGACGAAATGAAGTGCCGTGAAAGCGACAGCCGCCACAAAAGGAATTAAAAAATCTAAACGGAGGGTTTTCTTTGCCATAATACACCTTTACTAAAATTCTGCAATTACCACATATAAGTGAGGCACTTGCAAAAATCACCATTTTATCCGGACTGAAATTTCT
>CAZJBZ010000136.1:0-10758 GCA_964543975.1 uncultured Spirochaetales bacterium | reverse complement strand
TAAATAAAGAATTGATATTTGTAACAAACAATGTTAAAGAATTTGAAAGAGTGAAAGGGTTAAAAATTGAAGATTGGAGCATACAATCATGAAGAACTTCTATACCTGACTCCGTTGTTGATTCTATAACGCTGTGGCGTCGCTTCGCTCCTTGGTGTCGACCCCTATGAATTTGAAAAGATAAAAGAATATGCTTCGAAAGAGGGATTAAAATATCAAACATTTATAAAAAGTGTTGTTCATAAGTATATAACGGGGCAATTGGTCGAGAAAGACAAAATTGCTGGATAACAAACACTTGGAGTTGACCTGGCGATGAATATGGCAAAGAAGTTGTTGAATTGAAGAAGTGGAGTTTGGATGATTCAAGGCAAAAATAAGGAAAAATTGAAACCTGCGGCCTTAGACGGGAACAAATCGCCGTTCCGGAGCGAATGAGCGGAACCTATAGGACGCCACACCACTTCAAACCGGAGCGATTCGCTTACGTTGAACATGAAACGCCCGAAAAACGACGGCAACAGTAAAGACCACTCCCAAAGAGCGAACATGAGGAAGGAGGTATTAGTTCAGAGATGCCGGATCAAACCCTGGGGTGCCTTATATGGGGTAGAGCCGGTATTTCGTTAGGCCCGAAATCTCCTGGCGCCGGATTCCCCGTCTGGCTCGATGTTCCCGCTACTTCTTGATAAAACTCTTGGACCATGGAAAAGATAATCCGAGAGATACTCTTTTCCGGGGGAATCCGGTAAAATACACCCAGGTGCGGATCAGTGGACCGGATGAACACGGCGTGTGAACTCCGCATTCCATCTGAATTTCGATCAATCGTATAATTTGTTTGACAAACATACGATCTTATCGTATAGATGAAGATTCTTTCGGTAAACTTTTTTTCTTTATCCCCTTGTACTTCGACATGGAGAAGTAACCATTTCTTGTACGTAAAACGGGGGGAACCGGGCTGCTGCTTCTCTTTATTGCTGAAGCCGCACCAAGGAATGCTCATGGGGATGAGGAATAAAATAATCCTCTCTACGGTGGGTGTACGCTACGGCCAACGGTACAACTTGCAATACAGCCCGTGTTGTGTGGCGCCCAAAATGCGACCCATATCAGTGCAAGCCCCGGGGTTAGGCTTTTCCCCGCCAGGAAAAGTTTCCGCGCTTTGTCTGAATCAATTTCATTAACTTTACAGAAAACATTTCCCCTTGCAGGGAGAGGGAAATTCAGCGGGTTTGCCTGCGACCGTTATTGTGATCTATCCATAGGATAACCGTGGGCCCCTTCACTCCGTAAACACCATATTCAAATCGATCGAGAGTCCCTCCAAAACGGAGCATTGGATTACCGCGTCCCGGAGGTAGACGGCCGGATACACGGGATAGTTGCCTGCCTCATCGAGTAGATAAACATGTACGTATCCGTTGCCCGGGTCTACGATCCAATACTCCCGGACACCGTGGTGTCGGTACAGATCGTATTTGACGCTCATGTCTTTACGGGATGTATAGGGCGAGAGGATTTCTATGATCCAGTCGGGAGCTCCTGTGCACCCTTTCTCGGTCAGTTTGTTCCTATCGCAGATGACGGAAATGTCGGGCTGCACAACGGTGGTGATATCGTCTTCCGCCTCTTCCGCGTGGTCGGGTAGCAAAACATCGAACGGAGCATGGTATAATTTACACCGTCTGTCTTTCAGAAATAGTAGTATCTGCTGTTCTAACCGTATTGAAATTTCCTGATGGTACCTGTTGGGGGCGGGACTCATGTTCCAGGCCGTTCCGTCGATCAGTTCCCATCGTTCGTCGCCGGCCCACTGCCTGTAGTCGCCGTAGGTATAGACCTTTTCGTATTTTAAAACCGGCTCGCTCATATCGTTCATACCTCCTACTATACTAAAACGGCGAAAAAGCCTCTACTGCTTCCGGGTTTTCTTCATAGACAGCACTTTCTTCATCAAGTACACTGGTATATACAAAATAGTTAGGTCCCTTTAAAACGGCCATAAGCCGTACTTGCGGCCGTCTTCCGACGTAGGCGGACCCGGCGTATGCGACTGTCGCGGCCGCTTCCAAGTGAGAGTTGCACGTGCAGCCATTTGAACTATTGTGAAAGAGAGGTAACGTATGAAAACGATCAAACAGGGCGGACACCGGCTTTTCGAGCGGGACGAGGAGACCGCAACATACATAATCGGGATGCTGAAAGACCTCGAAAAACGGGGAATGGACGCGGTCCGGGAGTACAGCAAGACGTTCGACGATTGGGACCCGCCAAGGTTCGAGTTGAACGATGCTGAAATCAATGAAGCCATCGCAAAGTGCGACAGGCAGCTGCTCGAAGACACCGACTTCTGTCAGAACAATGTTCGCTCCTTCGCGGAGGCGCAGGTGAAAACCATGCAGCCGCTAGAGACCGAAATCAGACCGGGGGTGGTCCTTGGCCACAAGCACATTCCGGTAGGGTGCGTGGGCAGTTACATTCCGGGCGGACGCTACCCGATGTTCGGCTCAGCGCAGATGAGTATTATTCCGGCCAAGGTAGCAGGTGTGGAGACAGTGATCGCCTGTACCCCGCCGGTGAAAGGGGAGGGGTACTACCCCGCTACCATAAACGCAATGAAGAAGGCGGGAGCGGACAGGATATTTATCGTAGGCGGTGTTCAGGCATTTGCTTTGATGGCTTTCGGAATGGGAGAGGTCCCGCCGGCGGACATCCTCTGCGGAGCGGGGAACAAGTTTGTCGCGGAAGCGAAACGGCAGCTTTTCGGTCGCTGCGGCATCGATCTGTTGGCGGGACCAACCGAGATTGCGATTATCGCCGACGACAATGCCGATCCTGAACTGGTGGCCTGCGACATCTTGGGGCAGGCGGAACACGATCCGAACAGCGGACAGCTGTTGGTCTGTCTGAGTGAAGATTTCGCCCGGAAGACCTTAGCGGCAATCGATCGGCAACTCGAGGTCCTCCCGACGAAGGAGGTCGCCTCGGTTTCATGGGGGAACAACGGCCAGGCTGTTGTGGCCGACTCGCCTGAAGAGGCTGTCGCAATTAGTGACGATTACGCTCCCGAGCATCTCGAACTGCACGTGGAGGATACCGAATTATACTTCGACTGTTTGCGTAACTACGGCTCGCTTTTTATCGGGGAAGAGACCACGGTTGCCTACGGAGACAAGGCGATCGGGACCAATCACATCCTGCCTACCAGCCGTGCGGCCCGCTACACCGGCGGGGTGTGGGCAGGCAAGTTCCTCAAAACCGTCACCTACCAGAAGATGACGCCGGAAGCGAGTGTGGAAATCGGGGAGGTGACCGCCCGTCAATGCCGTGTGGAGCGGATGCTCGCCCACGGGATTACGGCAGACGTTCGTGTAAAACGGTATTCGAAGTAGGAGGATGTGATGTTCAGTTTGGAAGGAAGAAGGGCATTGGTCACCGGAGCGGCGACCGGTATCGGGCAGATGATAGCCGTCAAATTGGCTGAAGCAGGATGCACTGTCGCCGTTACCGACAAACCGGATGTAGACCTGCAGGAAACGGTGCAGATGTGTGGCGCAGTCCGGGAAACCCGGCCCGGAGAGCAATCTGTGGAACAAACGATCTTTCCTTATCCCATCGATGTGCGTGATCTCGAACAAATTAAGAAGGGAGTGGCCGTCGCCCAAAAGGAGTTCGGAGGAATCGATATCCTGGTCAACAACGCCGGCATTAATAGGCCGACATCGGGCCTAGAGGTTGATGAAGCCAATTGGGACGACCACTTCAACACCAATGTCCGCGGCGGTTTTTTCTGTGCCCAGGCTGCGGCCCCCTGCATGATCGAAAACCGGTTCGGCCGCATTATCTTTATCTCGAGCCAGTCGGGACTTATCGGCATTCCGGGACAGCCGGTTTACTGTTCAACAAAAGGAGCACTCATCAATCTGGTGCGCACCTTAGGAGTGGAGTGGGCGAAGTACAACATAACCGTGAACTCGGTGGCCCCGACCTTTGTAGAGACCAATTTGACGCGGAAACGACTTCAAAATCCCGAGTTCCTGCAATTTGTAAAAGGTAAAATCCCGAAAGGTGAATTGGCGACCACAGAGGATGTCGCCCACGCGGTGGTCTATCTGGCAAGCGATGAGGCGGGAATGGTCAACTGCTTCAACCTTTCGGTTGACGGCGGCTGGACCGCATGGTAGAAAAAAAAAGAGGAGAATAATATGGCTGAAAACGTAAGGCAGGAAGGGCTGCCTGAGAAGATGCATGCTTTAGTGGCCCATTCACCGGGAGAGTTCCGGTACGAGGAGGTGGAACGGCCGAAGGCAGGGGAAGGGGAGATGGTCATAAAGGTGGAGGCGTGCGGCATCTGTGCCGGAGACCTGAAATCGTATCACGGTGCTCCCAGTTTCTGGGGTGGTGAAGGAAATCCACCCTACATAAAGGCACCGGTTATCCCCGGACATGAGTTCATCGGCACTGTGGTGGAAATCGGACCTAATGTGGATGAGTACGCGCACCACGGCGATACCGCCTTTGAATTGGGCGACCGGGTAATCTCCGAACAGATTGTTCCTACCTGGACCGATCTCTTTTCAACGACCGGACGATATTGGATGGACGAACGCCATTATGTTTACGGTTTTCAGTATGATGTAAACGGCGGATTCGCCGAATATATGAAGTTCCCCAAAGAGGCAATCAACTATAAGGTGCCGAAAGATATCCCCACGGAAAAGGCTGTTCTTATCGAACCGTACGCCTGCTCGAAGCACGGTGTTGACCGGGCGAATATCGGGAATGAAGACGTCGTTGTTATCTCCGGTGCCGGGGTCATCGGCCTGGGGATGATCGGTGCTGCCGGAATGCGGAACCCGAAAACGTTGGTCGTTTTGGACTTGAATGATGATCGGCTTAAGAAAGCGAAAGAGTTCGGTGCGGATATCGTCATGAATCCGTCCAAAGAAGATGTCGTCGGCCGAATAAAGGAGATGACCGGCGGATACGGCTGCGATATCTACATCGAGGTTTCCGGACACCCGGCGAGCGTCCAACAGGGATTGGAAGCGATCCGCAAGATGGGAACGTTCGTGGAGTTCAGTGTGTTCAAAGATTTGGTAACGGTCGACTGGTCCATCATCAGCGATCGAAAAGAGATCGATCTATTAGGAGGGCACCTGAGCCCCTACTGTTACAAACCGGTCATCGAATGGATCCGCACCGGTCAGCTCCCCACCGACGGTGTGGTTACCCACGTACTCCCCTTAGAGGATTGGGAAAAAGGGTTCAAGATGGTCGAACGGGGGGACGAATCGATCAAAGTGATTTTAAAGCCGTAGACAGCGCCCCAGGCACGACGGCACGATCAGCCGGACAGCGCCCCAGGCGCGACGGCACGATCAGCCGGGGGTTACCTTACCTGTTTTTCGTAATCGTAGATGCGGTCGATCTTCGGCTGCGATCGTCCGCCCGGCGTGTATTCGGAGCCGACCCAGGTCCTAACCAGTGCTCGGGCCAGCTTGTCTCCGACGACCTGGGAACCCATGGTCATGATATTTGCGTTGTTGCTTTTCCGTGACCGATCGGTGGAATAGACGTCGGAACAGAGGGCGGCGTAAGCGCCGGGTACTTTATTGGCGGCAATAGACATACCGATTCCGGTCCCGCAGATGAGGATGCCTCTGTCGTGATCCCCTCGGGCCACAGCTTCGGCAACGGTTACGGCAACGTTCGCGTAGATCGGGTCCTGACTCCCGTAATCTTTATACGGTATAGTGAGCTCATCAAGCTCTTTCATTACTTCTTCTTTTAGTGTAGTTGCATTCGGGTCACATCCTAAAGCTATCGGTTTCATTGAAGCACCTCCCGGATCGTGGTTGCCATTGTATCGAGGAGGAGGTAACAGGAGGTTGCCCCGGCATCCAGTCCGTTCTTCGACCGTTCTCCGAGCCTCGACGACCGGCCTACTTTGGCCACCATCCCGTCGGTCGAGTTCTTACCCTTTTCTGCCGCGGCTTTCATCTTCTCTAAGGCGTCCGAGAAACTTTCACCCGACTCGTTTGCCTCTTTGAAGGCGGCGACCGCCGGATCGAGCGTATCGACCAGCGTCTTGTCACCCACTTTGGCGTTTCCCAGTTTTTTGACCGCATCGTAGGCCGCTTCGAGCATCGAGGCGAATGTATCGGCATCGATCTGCTCCTTCTCTTTGACCTCCTTGGCCATCCCTTTAAATATCTGCCCGTACAACGGTCCCATCGACCCGCCGATTTCCATCAGGAGAATTCTGCCCAGCGTGTTCAGTGCCTTATAGAGGTCCGGGGTTTCTCCTTCCAGCCGCTCTTCGGTCATGGTAAAACCTTTACTCATGTTGATGCCGTGGTCCCCGTCACCGATGGCACCGTCGATTTCACTCAAGTATGCCTTGTTCTTTTTTATCACACTTATCATATTGTTGAGGATTTTATAGCCCTCTTTCGTGTCAAACTGTTCCATTGTTCTTAGTCCTTTTTCTTCAGCACTGTTTAATGCCCATGGAGTAACAGTCGAGATCGATTAGCTGTTTCAGCTCATCATCGACTTTCATCACCGTCAGGGTAATGCCCATCATATCCAGAGAGGTGAAATAATCACCGACATAAGGACGATAGATGGTGATCCCTTTCTCATCGAGAATCTCGGCCACTCTATTGTAGAATATGTAGAGTTCCATAATCGGGGTCGCGCCTAATCCGGAAACCAGAACGACAACTTCGTCTCCTTTTTCAAAAGGGAGGTCGGGAAGGATGGATTCGAGACTCATCTCCGCCATCTCGTCGGCTGTGGTGAGGTCAACCACCTTGATGCCGGGTTCTCCGTGGTGTCCGATACCGAACTCCATCTTACCCGGTTCTATCGAGAAGTTGGGTTTTCCTACCGAAGGGATGGTGCAGGGTGCAAGTCCGATCCCCACACTTCTGGTGTTATCGATCGCTTTTTGGGCGGCCGCGATTACTTCATCCAGACTGCCGCCGAGTGCAGCTTTCGCCCCGCCGACTTTCCACATCAACACTTCACCTGCTACACCCCGACGTTTTTCCTTTTCATCTTTCGGTGCCGAGGGTACATCGTCGTTCGCTAGAACAGTTTTTACCTCGATGCCGTCTTCCTCCGCCTCTTCAATGGCCATGGTAACGTTCATGACGTCACCGGCGTAGTTTCCGTAGAGGCAGGCGACTCCTTTCCCCCCGTCGGCCGCTTTAAAGGCGTCGTAGAAACCTTTCGCAGTCGGTGAAGAGAAGATTTCTCCGGCAGCCACCGCGTCGACCAAGTTTTTGCCGATATACCCGATAAACGCCGGTTTATGGCCCGATCCGCCGCCGGTAACGATTCCGACCTTGTCCTTTATCGGGGCGTCTTTGTATTTCAGTACCCTGGGATTGTCCGTGGGAAGAACGATATCGGGATGGGCTTTAACGTATCCTTTCAGCATGTCGGGAACGACATTGTTCGGATCATTGATGATTCTTTGCATGACTATCTCCTTATCTAGTAATTTTTATTGAATGGTAAATCCCCCGTCTATGACGAGGTTTGCTCCCGTAATCATGTCGGAGGCATCGCTTGCCAGGTAGAGAGCTGCCGCCGCTATCTCCTCCGGGTCGCAGAACCGGCCGATGGGAATCTTCTTTTTCATCGCTTCTCCTACTTCTCCGGCCCACGCTTTTCTCCCTAGCTCCGTTAAAACAACGGTGGGTGAAATCGCGTTAACGTTGATGTTGTACTCGCCCCATTCGTATGCTAAGACCTTTGTCATCTCGATGATGCCCGCCTTGCTGACGCAATAGGCAACGTGACGGTCCAACGCTATCATTCCCGCCTGAGAGGCCATGTTGATAATTTTTCCGCCCCCCTGTTCGATCATCGCATTACCGACCGCTTGGGCCAACAGGAAAGGGGCTTTCAGGTTGATGGCCATGGTATCGTCCCAATACGCTTCGGAGATTTTCTCGGCATCTTCCAACAAGACCACACCGGCATTATTGACCAAGATATCGATTTTTCCGAACTCGGAGAGGGCGGTCTCGGTTATCTGTTTTATAGCGGAAAAATCGGTAAGGTCGGTAGTAACGGGTACAATCCGTCTGCCGGTGGCTTCGGCAATCTCTTGGGCCGTTTCCCCTATCGCGTCATTCATGTCGATCAGCGTGAGGTCCGAGCCTTTTTCCGCGAACAGGTCCGCGACGGCGCGCCCGATACCTTGGAAAGCTCCGGTGATAAGAGCGACCTTCCCTTCTAATGAGAAGGTTTTATCGAAACGGCGCCGGTACTCTTTCGCACTCATGGTTGTTTCCTAAATCTATAAAGGCTTACTCAGTTCTTCGTGGACCTTCGGCATCCATTCACTGATTTCTATATGCTGGGGACATTGTTCTTCGCACTCCCGGCACTGGGTACAGTTTTCGGCCTTTATTTCATCCGGAAAACGGCGCTGGTAGTTGAACCGGGCCGGTTGGGGCTGTTTGAAAATGATATCTTGATTGTAGAGCTCCAGGTTTCTCGGTATGTCCAGGCCGTGCGGGCATGGCATGCAATAGCCGCACTTTGTACACGGTATCGGCTGAAGGCCTTCATACGCCTTTTGCGCCTTGGCGATAATCTCCATTTCTTCCGCCGAAAGGGTGCCGATACCCGATTTTTCAGCGGAAGCGAGATTTTCTTTGACATGCTGCATCGCGCTCATGCCGCTGACAACCACTCCCACCTCCGATTTGTTCCAGAGCCACTGCAGGGCCCAGTCGGCAGGGGTCCGTTGTACCGGGGCCGACCGAAATACATCCATTACTTCAGGTGACGGATTGATGAGGCCGCCGCCCAAGAGCGGTTCCATGATCGCCACCGCGATACCTTTGGACGCCGCGTAGGCCACTCCTTCCGAACCTGCCTGAAAATCTTCGTTCATATAGTTGTGCTGTACCAAGCACATGGCCCAATCATCGTATCCGTCGACAATCTCTTTAAAGAGGTCAAGTGTGTCGTGAAACGAAAAGGCGATGTGTTTAATCCGTCCGTCGGTTCTGGCTTTTTCCGCTTTTTGAAGCAGCTTGAGCTCCTGAAGTTTAGGCCACCGTTCCCAGGTAAGACCGTGCATCAGATAGAAATCGACATGGTCGGTCTGCAGTTTGGTCAACTGTTCGTCCAACAGCCTGTCGTAGTCATCGCTTTTCTCCACCAGCCATACCGGCAACTTTGTCGACAGCTTTACTTTTTCCCGGTAACCGCCCCGGAGGGCCTTTCCTACGACCGGTTCGCTGTTTCCTCCGTGATAGGGATAGGCTGTATCGACAAAGTTGATCCCTTCGTCTATTCCGTAGCGGATCATCTTGATCGCTTCTTCCTCATCGATTTTTGAAGAATCATCCCCGATTATCGGAAGGCGCATACATCCGAACCCTAGAGCGGAAACATTAAAATCTATAGTACCGAATTTTCGGTAGTGCATAAAATCCTCCATAAGTGATGCATCTCTTTGTATAGTGAATATGATACCAGAATGGGGGATAGGGAGCAAGGCGGAAAAGGCAAGTGCCTCCATTGATTAATTATCTATAACGATGTATAGTGTGCACTATAAAAGTGTACACTATACAATAATGGTTTGGTCCAACTGATGATGGAGGTATTTATGAAAAAAAATATTACGCTGAGTGCGGAAGAATCTTTGATCGAAAGAGCACGTAGAAAGGCAACTGCCGAACATACAACCCTTAATCAAGCTTTTCGGGAATGGCTTCAGCAGTATAGCGAGCAGGAAAAGGACAAACAGGATTATCATGCTACTATGAAGAGGTTGTCCTATGCTCGAACAACTAAAAAGTATTCACGGGAAGAGATGAATGAGCGGTGACTATTTTATCGATACCAATATTTTTGTCTACTGCTTTGATACGACCGAACCTGAGAAACTCCGCATTGCAAATAATTTGATCGAACGCGGACTATCGGAAGCTGAAGGGGTAATTAGTTTTCAGGTAATCCAGGAATTCCTGAATGTAGCGCTACAAAAATTCACTGTTCCGCTTACCACTGAAGATGCTGTGGTATACCTGGAATCCATACTGTTGCCGCTGTGTTCGGTGTCACCGGAAATCGAATTGTATCGAGACGCATGTAACGTGAAGTCCAGAACGGGATTTTCTTTCTACGATAGTTTGATACTGGCTGCGGCATTAAAGGCCGGTTGTCCCACCCTGTACAGTGAAGATTTCCAGCATGGTTTCACCCTGGATAATCTTACAATTGTAAACCCGTTTATCGGGTAGAGGCGGCACGCTGAAAGCCCAACGAGAATGGTGACCGATACCTGCTTTGAGTATCACTCCTCCCGCTCCTGAGAGATTGTCTCCCCTTGCCGAAGCCTCCAGATGAGAACACCTCCTGAGAGCGATTCCACGATGCTGTCCAAGCCGAACCCGACGAGGGCAACGCTCCCGGCAGCAGCGCCGAACGCTATGGAAACCGCAGCCTCGATAAGATTGTACCCGACTGTGAAATACTCCAAAAGGAGGGCTTTCTTATATTGTTGTTTCATTGAGCTTCTTGCAAAATAAAACTATGGAGGCAATTGTAAAAATTACAATTCCTTATATTATAAACATTTAACTTTTTCAACACGGTTATAATGGTGATTTTTGCAATTACCTGAATTAAACTAATAATCTAATAGAAATTGAATACTTTGAAAAGAGACTCGAATGAACGCCGCTCCGTATTGCTTTAGTAGAATCTAGCTAT
>CAZJBZ010000135.1:0-10760 GCA_964543975.1 uncultured Spirochaetales bacterium | reverse complement strand
AGGAGCCGTGTACGGACCCGTACGCACGGTTCTGCGAGAGGACGGCGGGGGTAATCCCCCGCCTCCTACTCGATGTCATTGCCGGCGGACCACAGGGGGCGCCGGTACTCACTGTCCCGCGGGCCACCGGCACCCGAGCTTTACTCTGCCCGGTTTTACCAGTATGTTTTAAGGTGATATGCACAAAAAAAGACTCTTTCACATTCTGCGGCAAATAGTATTCGTCGTCGCCGCGGCAGGTCTGGTATCCAGTTTGATCATTCATCTTGCCTCAATAACCGGAGTTTTTATCGAGCAGGTCATACCGATAGCTCCGGTTTTTAATATTCTGCTCTATCCCGTTTTTATCGCATCCCTCTACACAGTGCTCCGCTCCGATTCGTTTGAACAGCTGAAGCGACGCGGGGCAAAGAAGAAGCTTCGGGACCTCCTCCGGATCATGTTCACACCCTCTCCGGTGTGGCTGCGTGTTTTGACTTTTCTTTTTCTCATTTACGCTTTAGGAAATATCGTCTTTTTTCTGCTGCAGAGCAGCGATGTGGTTGCCGTAGAGATAGGCAGCCAATTCGCAGCGGTCGATAACGCCGACCAAACGTTGAGCGAGATTTCTTCATCCGAATACCTGAATATGAGGTCCGTCCATATCAGGCGATTTTCCGGCCACTGGATGTTTTTCTACTCCGTTTCTACGACGATTCTCTTCGCGCAGCTGCACCGGTACCGGCGGACTTGAACCGGCAGCGCGGCTGAAAAGGAGCTAAAGGAGTCGTCCGCCGACTATGCCGTTTACAACGCTTCTTCAATCGCTTTAATCACCTCATCACTCTTCGGTTCAACTTTGGAATCGAAGCGATTGATGATCGATCCGTCCCTGCCGATGAGAAACTTGTTGAAGTTCCAGGTAATTTTCCCGCTGTAGTCGGGATTGGTCTCTGTTGAGGTCAAAAACTCATAGAGAGGGTGAATATCTTTCCCTTTGACTGATATTTTTGAAAACATCGGGAAGGTGACCCCGTAGTTTATTTTACAGAACGATTTGATCTCTTCATCGCTTCCAGGCTCCTGCCACATAAAATTGTTGGCCGGAAAACCGAGTATGGTAAACCCACGCTCCTTATACTGTTCGTACAATTCCTGGAGTCCTTCATATTGCGGAGTAAAGCCGCATTTACTGGCAACGTTTACAATCATGACAACGCTGCCCTTATACTCCGATAGTGATACGGACTTTCCGTCAATGGTATCTACCGAAAAATCAAAAATCGTGCTCATGGAATCCCCCCTTACTTTGTTTATTGGCAAAAGAAACAGTGAGAATACAAAAACTGATAGCAAAATGGACAGATATATATGGTTTTTCATATATTACCTCTTCACTAAGATAACCTATTCCGGCACTTGAAGCAACAAAAATTTTTACCCTGCATCGAAATTGGCTCTCTGATTGCCATTTATCATCATGATCGCTACAATGGTGTGCCGTAAGATGTAAATATTAGCACTATCTAATCCGAAGGAGAGAGTATGATCCGACAACCGATACTTATTCCCCAACCGAAAAAATTCGATGTACACGAGGGGGCGAGAAAGATCGGACCTGCAACAGCCGATGCAGTACGAAAGGTGCTGCTGCCGTTCGGTCCCGGCAATCACATTGAAGGAATACGGTTTACAACGGATTCCTTTTTACGGAGTCAGGAGTATCGACTCACAATAGACGATAGCCGGATAGAGATTTCGGCCGCCGATGAACTCGGCCGATGGTACGGAATTGTGACCCTGCGACAGCTTCTCGATCATCCCGAAACGGGTATGGTCCCAAAATGCTCTATCGAAGACAGTCCGGATTATCCGGTCAGAGGAGCGCATCTCGATATCAGCAGGGACAGAGTTCCCACCATGGAAACACTGTTTCGGCTGATCGATTTTTGGGCTTCGGTGAAGTACAATCAGGTGCAGCTCTATATGGAGCATGCCTTTGCCTACTCTTGTCATAAAAAAGTGTGGGAGAATGCTTCTCCTTTGACTCCTGATGAGGTAAGAGAACTGGATGGTTACTGTAAAGCGCGCGGCATCGAGCTTGTTCCCAATCAAAACTCGTTTGGCCATATGGAGCGATGGTTTCGGCACCAGGAGTATCACTATCTTGCCGAGAGTCCGAACGGTTTTTACGATCCATGGAACCGATTCAGGCCGGTCGGTTCCTGTATCGCGCCGGTCGAACCGAAGGCTATTCCGTTCCTGGAAGGTTTATACGATGAACTGCTGCCTCTTTTTGAAAGCAAGACCCTGAATATCGGCGGTGATGAGCCGTGGGAATTGGGACAGGGAAGAAGCAGGGAAGAGTGTGAGAAGCGGGGAAAGGGGACGGTCTATCTCGACTTTCTTTTAAAAATCCATAAAGTCGTTTCCGACCGCGGCTACACCATGCAGTTCTACGGCGATATCATCAATCTTTATCCGGAGTTAATTCCACAATTACCCGATGATGTCATCGTTGTCGACTGGGGGTATGAAGCGGACCATCCCTTTGGTGAGGAGTGCAAGAAATTCAAACAATCAAAAAAACAGTTCTATGTGTGTACCGGAACATCATCATGGAACACAATCGGCGGGCATTGGAAGAGGGCGAAGGGGAACATCCTTTTAGGAGCCGAACAGGGGTTGGCACACGGAGCGTCAGGCTATATCGTCACCGAGTGGGGGGACAACGGCCACTGGCAGCAGCTGCCCATCGGTTTTCCCGCCTGGTTGTACGCGGCCGGGGTCAGCTGGGCTCTGGATGCGAACAGAGAGATGGATATGGAAGCTGCTCTCGAGGCGGTTTTAACCGGAACATTGAGCGCGGCCGGTACCGGAGAACCGTTTCAGAAATCGGACACCGATTTTATCGGGAAGCTTGCACAAGCTCTCATGCAACTTGAACAGGTGCCTGAACAGGAGCCTGTGTATGTAAGAAACAGTTCGGTCCTATCCGCGTTATTGCTGGACCCGGTCTATCCCCATTACAGAGAACAGTTAAAGCAGTGTCTGCATCGTGATTTTTCTTCCGTAAAGGCCTCTCTTGAAGCGGCAGCGGCGATATTACCCGAAGGGACCGGCATTACGGAAGATACTGAAGGACGCGACTTTCGCCACATTGCTCTTTTGAGAGACGAAATTGATTTTACGATTCGACTCTTACAATTTTCCTGTGATGTTGCACAGGAACAGCTTACCGCGGGGTATGAATTGACGAAGGACCTGCCGTCCGAAACGAAAAAAACCTTTATCTCCAGGTTGGACCTGTTGATCGAAGAGTACAGACATATTTGGCTGCAGCGCAGCAGACCGGGAGGACTGGACGACAGTACGGCCCGTTTTATAGCATTCAAAGAACAATTACAGTAAGAAGGAGTAATAACATGAACCGAAGAACATTTCCAAAAGACTTCATTTGGGGTACGGCAACGGCGAGTTACCAGGTGGAAGGCGCTTACAATGAACAGGGAAGGGGGGTAAGCATCTGGGACACTTTTTCTAGAACTCCCGGGAAGGTCCTTCACGGCCACACGGGGGATGTGGCAAGCGACCAGTTTCATCGATACAAGGAAGACGTCGGGCTGATGCAGAAGTTGGGAGTCGGCTATTACCGTTTTTCCGTTGCTTGGCCTCGGGTTTTCCCCGATGGGGAAGGAAAACAAAATCCTCAAGGGTTCGATTATTACAATTCTTTGGTGGATTCCCTTTTGGAAGCCGGAATAAAACCTGCTGTTACCCTCTACCATTGGGACTTGCCTCAAAAGTTGCAGGACCAGGGCGGATGGACGAACAGGAAAACCGCTACGCTTTTCGCCGATTACGCGGAAGCCTGCTATCAAGAGCTTGGTGACAGAGTAGACATGTGGATAACCCTCAATGAACCTTTTTGTGCTTCAGTGCTTGGCTATTATCTCGGTGTTCACGCTCCCGGGATAAAGGACAGAGGACAGACAGCTGAAGCGATCCATCATCTGCACCTGGCCCACGGCATGGCTTTGGAGCGGTTCAGACAGGGAGGTTACAAAGGAAAAATCGGTATCACCTTAAACCTGAACACTCCCAGGCCTGCCACATTGGACGAAAAAGATCTCCTTGCAGCGGACAGGGCGGCGGACCTGGGCTCCCGCATGTTTATGGACCCCATCTTTAAAGGCACCTATCCTCAACGGTTTATCGATGCCTATTCGGACATTAAAATGCCCATTGAAGAAGGTGATTTGGAACTGGTTTCCAAACAGATCGATTTTTTGGGACTCAACTACTATACCGAATATGTTGCCGCGTACGATGAAAAAGAACCGGAAGAGTATGCCCTTCTGCCGAGCTGGGAGCCGAAAACCGATATGGGCTGGTATATCGTTCCCGAAGGGTTCTACCGCCAATTGATGTGGGTCCACAATAATTACGATACCCCCGAGCTCTATATAACCGAGAATGGATGCGCGCAATGTGACATGCTCTCCGACGACGGTACCCGTTGTCACGATTACGGTCGCATCCACTATTTAGAGAGCCATTTCGGTGCCTTGCTCAACGCGATTGAAGACGGTGTCAATCTGAAAGGATATTTCCTCTGGTCGCTAATGGATAATTTTGAGTGGGCATACGGTTACTCAAAACGATTCGGCATCATCTATGTCGATTACATTAATGAAAGAAGGGTACCGAAGGACAGCTACTACTTTTACCGCGACGTTATCGCCGGCCATAAGTGGTTGTAATCCCGGAAGGTTATCGATTCGATGCGGTGCGGCTGCGCCGCATCGTCTTAACAGCCAATGGAATGGGAGACGACTCGTTAACGAGCGGGCAACGATTCGCACCACTATCTACTCGTAAGAGGTGGGCAGATTACAATAGATAGGATTTGTTACGGCAAAGGTGTTGCCGTGGACCAAATCCTGACCGGGAGCACCCCAGGGCAGGGCGTATAGTTCGACCCGGTAGTAGGCATACCCGCGGGGAGTGTCTTGAAAGGTGACCGTTGTGCTGCCGCTTTCCCGCAGAATCGCCTCGCGAAAAGGCTCACCGTTTTTGATGATCAGCGCCTTATACCACGGCCAGTGGAGCTCTGTTGACGGTCCGGTCGGAACAAGGGAAACTCGAAACATGACGTTTCCCGATGTCACGACCGCGTCCCCGCAGATTGTTTCGAACCGCCCGTCACCGTCGACGTCCGCCGAAAAATCGCACCTGTCCGCCTCAGGCGAGTAGCTGATTGTGACGTGCCCCTCCAGTATCGACTCTAATATGGATTCGGCGGTGGGCTCTTCAGCGAAGACCCATGTAGTGGGGTATCCGTGCGGATTGAAATTGCGCTGATAATGATGGATATGGTGATTATCACTGCCGCCGACCCCGGGAATACGACGGCCCGAAAGAAGAAGAGGGTCCCAAACTTCGTCAATCGTCTTCCTGTTATTACTCGGAAATACAAACGGAGCGTTCCATATTTCAATCGAATCAATTTCTTGGGGGATTTTGTACTCCCAGGGAGCGTAAGGAACTTTCGGATGGTTGACGGAAAAACGGGCACCCTCCGAATGTGCCGCCTCTGCGGCCTCTTCCGCCGATTTTTCGCGGTTGGCCTTCCACAATTCGGTATAGTCGAACGGCCGAGTATGCCAGATGTTTGCGTGTCCTTTTCTCGAGGTCCATTCCACTCCATAGAGCAGTATCATTTTCCGTGATGTGTACGCCGGATCGAACCAGTGGGTCGGTTTTCCCCGCATGCTGGTGTCATGATCGGTAATCACGAAAAAATCGAGTCCCGTTTGTTCGGCGTGAGCTATTACCTCGGAAAGAGGGGCGTCCCCGTCGCTGTATCGGCTGTGGCAGTGTAAATCGCCTCTATACCACTTCCCTTGTCGGTCCTGAAGGACATCGGAACGGCCGTCCGTTGTCGTCGATGCTCCTTCGTCTTTTCCTTCGGCGAGAATACGAGGGACCGTCGAACAGCCGGTAAGGACAAAAAGCGCGCCTAAGGAAAAGAGGATAAGCGGTTGGTACCGTTTTTTCCCTTTGCGCGATAATTGCCTCGACGCGGATTGTTTTTTTTCGTATTCGATCACTTTATCTCACCTCAGGCACTTGTGAAAATAACTATTTTGAAAGAGGATCGCCTGTTATGTTCTTGATTGTAAAATAGTTATTGAAAAAGCTTATTTTTTCTTTATAGATTTGTATTTCATCGGCGTAAAGATCGATTTTCGCCTGCAGATAGTCCCTCTCCGAACCGGCCCCGCTATCAAATTGTGTTTTTTTCAAGTCCGTCTGTTCCTTGTCCGTTTCATATTTAAGATTGTAATATTCCACACTATGCCGATTAAGATCGATCTTTAAGAGAGTCTGTGCTATAAGCTGTCGAACTGAATTGACACCTTGGCCGTAATCGTAGAGTGTCCCCTGCAGCTCTTCTTCGTTTATTTTAACGTCGGAGCGAAGCCTGCCGCCGTCGAAGATTGTCGTCGTTAACCCGATTGTGGATGTTATGTTGTAATCGTCGGTCCCGAACCAATCCGGCTCGATAAAAGGAAACTTAGCACCCCCGTACGTCAGCTCAAAGTGGAGTCCGATGTCCGGCTTCAGGTAAGACTTGCCTTTTGCTATCTTTAATTTGTGGCGTGCTATTTCCTGCTGTTTTTTGAGCAGTTGCAGATTGAGGTTTTCGTTCAAGGCCTTTTCGATCAGAGCTTCTTTTGAAGAAAGATGGTAATGATCGATATTCTCATCGATAAAAGTAAAATCAATCGAACCAAGGGGTAGGTCCTCCAGTCCTGTCGTCTGTTTCAACTGAATCAGCACCTGATTTTTCTGCTCGCGCAGTTGGGCCTGGGCAAGATCGATCTCTTTTACACGGACCCTCGTATCGAGCAATTCGGTATAGATGATAAACCCGCTTTCATAACTCTTTTCGGAGATGAAGATGAGCCTCTCGGCGGTCTCTTTCTGTTTCTGAATCAATGCTTCTATTTTATCGAGGAAATAGAGGGAATGCAGGTACGACTTGATACGAACGGTTATCTCGTTTTCCTTATTCAAAACTGAGAGCCGACCCGCTTCCGTGCCCTGTTCGTACAGTTTAACCGCGTTGGTTATCTTCCCCCAGGTAAACACCGGCTGGTCGACGATAAGTTTAAACTCGTAGTTGGTGTTTTGCGCTCCCAGGTTCACCTCCATCTTTTCTTGGGGGAATTCGAGCTTTCCCGCTTCCGTCTGCATGGAACCTAAGTCTCCCGGTTTAAGTTCCAGGGTCGGCGGGTTGGTAATATAGCTGAAATTGGCTTGAAAATCGAAAGTGGGAAACCTCTCCGCCTTCGCCTTTTTCACCTCGATCGCACTTGCCTCCTTTTCACTGCGAAGGCCTAAAAGCTCCTGATTGTTAACCAGGGCTTGATTGATCAACTGCTCCGGGGTGTAGAGCACGTCACCAAAGGAAACGGCGGCAGAAGAGAGTCCTTCGTCGTCCTCCGGGGCAACCTCGGCAGCAGGGGGGACAGCGGCGTCCGACGGTCCTGTAGTACCGTTTTGTTCTTTTTTCCCTCCGGCGGAACCGTTTTCAATGCCCATGAAAAAGAGGAAGATCACAATGCAGCCGATTGCTCGGATTGTCGCTCCTTTCATAACAGCCGCCTATTCCAATTCTATGGTAATAAAAGTTATCGTGTTCGAATACATGGTTATGTAGCCCGACCACTGTTCTGCATCCGAATCCGGATCGAGTAAGTCGTTTTCGATATCGGGATAGCTCGCCGTCATGTAACAGATGACCGCGCTGTACCGCTCCGCGTTCATCGTGTCCTTCCACAGTACCTCATCGACGGCAAAGACACCGTTTTGGACCGTCCCCGAACTGCTGGTGGTCATGGAGTAGGTCGCGTAATCGGGTTCCGCGCTTCCGGGGTCTTCCTCGGTGTCTACCCACAATTTAATTTCCGCACCGCTTATCTCCTCTCCGCTGTTATATTGTCCGTCGGGAGGGCCTGTTCCGTCGCTGTCGGTGAAATCGTACCAGACCAGGCCCTGCAGCTGTCCTCCGTATCGTATTTGCCGGTCTGAGACTCGTTCCAGAGGTATCGGTCCTATGGTATTGTCCGCATCCGCGACGATCTTCGTGCTGTATTTTGTCATCCCGTAGTTTGCGTGATACAAAAGAAGATAAATCTCTCTGATGTCTTCCGAATTGCCGTATTTGGGGAAGAGGTTGTTCCAAACCACCGTGTCAAAGGAAAACACCCCCTGCATCCCCGTTGTCGGTTCAATAGTACTGGTAGCACTCACGTCGTACAATTTCTCTTCAGCTTCTTCCGGAAGCGAGGAGTCCGATTCCCATGCGCTGTAATCGGTATTCCGGTCTTCCTCTTTCAGGTAGAGATAAACTTCAACATCATTGATGCCGGGATCTTCCGATGAATTGTTATAATCGTCCTTATCCACGACAACTCCGGTCAATTTGGCGGTAAAAATCACCGAACAGGACAGTGTCGCGAATACGAATAAACTTATTGCAGTTGTGAATAGAATGTTTTGTATCCTCTTCATCCCTCTTCTCCTTTTCTTGCTATAGCCCCTTACAACACCGGGCTAGGTCGAATTTTTATCCAAACGTATTTTTCTCATTGTCTCCAGCCGGTTTTCCAATATGTAGTAGAGCGTCGGCACGAGAAACAGCGTAATCAAAGTGGAGGTAATAAGTCCGCCTGCGATGGCCTGGCCTAAAGGAGCGTACACTTCCGCCCCCTCTCCAAATCCTATGGCCATGGGAATAATGCCGAGAATGGTGGTCAATGTTGTCATGAGGATCGGCTTTAATCGGGAGCTTGCACCGGCCAGCAGAGCAGGGACCAAGCCCATTCCGTCACGATTGCGAAGCAGATTTATGTAATCGATCATGACGATCGCATTGTTAACAACAATGCCGCCTAGAGCAATAATCCCCATAAACGAAATAATGGAGAGAGTAGAGCCGAAAACAAGCAATCCGGCAATGACTCCTATAAAGGTGAAGGGAATAGAAGCCATAACGATAAGCGGTTGAGCAAACCGTTCGAATTGGATTACCATTACCGTATAAACAAGAAAAACGGCAATACCCATCGTAATAAGGAGTGAGGAGAACGATGTTATCATTTCCGCAGCACTTCCTCCAATTTGCCAATTAACTCCCACCGGGAGGGCCATTTCCCGCAGCCGGGTGGTAACTCTAGATGAAACTCCCCGCACATCCGCTCCCCGGAGGTAACCGGTTACAAAAATGGCCTTCATCCTATTTTCGTGATGGATGGCGGAAACCGATTGTTCCGTCTTTAAATCGGAGAATGCACCGAAGGAGACCATCGTCCCGTTTTGGGATTTAAGTGATATGCGATTGAGTATATCCTCGGTAATTTGTTCTCCGGCAATTGAGGAGTTGAGGAATATATCGTAGGAATTTTGTCCGTCTCTATACGTTCCCGCCTCCATTCCGTTAAATAGAAGCCGGGAAGTAAGTGCGGCACTGCGAGGAACTATACCGAGGTTCCCTGTATAGTCGAGATGCATATCGCTAATCAACTCTTGTCTGTTGAAGTTTACATTCATCTCGGTTTTAAATACGTCCGGATCTTGCTTCATGATGTCTTGTACCGTCTCGGCAGCCTGAAACAATTTGTCCATATCGTTTCCGTACACTTCGATAATAAATCCTTCACCTCCGGCCGCGATCGCCACATAGGAATCGAGCCCACCGTTAACAATCGTTAGATCCAAATCGGGAATAGTACGGGAGACCGAACGTTGCAGATCATCCATAATTTCAAATATGGAGCGTTCTCGATCGTTTACCTTTTTCAACCGTATTCGCCCAAACGCCTCCGATTTCGACTTATTCAGTCCTAAATTACCGCCCTGTCCTACATAGTAGATCGATGTTTCCATCTCCGGTACTTGTTGTTTTATTAATCTGTGCATCTCTTCAACTTTCATTTTTGTTTGCTCTAAGGTAAAGCCTTGGGGTGTTTCAATTTCGAGCTGCATTTCATTCATATCGGTGGAAGGGATAAAGGAAAATCCTAGAAAATCGGCAGCAAGCACACTCAACACCAAAACGGCAACCGCCATCAGGAGGATAAAAAAACGATTGTTGATTGTACTCAAGAGTGCGTTTTTATACTTTTCCTGAAGCAGTGCGATGAACCCATCGATTGCTCGTTCGATTGCGGCGAACCACCCTCTCCCTTCGTCTTCCGGCCCACCGGTTGCCGTGTTTCCGTTCTTTGGGTCCGTTTTTAATGCCTGGTTTTTCATCAGAAGTGAAGAGAGGAACGGTACCACGATTATTGCCACGAGGAGGGATGCAGACAGCGAGTAAATAAGGGTGTAGGCGGCGTCTTCCAAAACGAGCCCCGCTAATCCGGAAACGACGAGTAGCGGAAAAAAAACACTCAACGAGGTGGACGTGGACGCGACAATTGCCCCGCCGACCTCCTCCGTTCCCTTAGATGCGGCTTGGGAGCTGTCGCCTGTTTGCTGATAGTGTTTGTAGATGTTTTCCAGGACCACAATGGAGCTGTCTACCATCATGCCGATGGCGACCGTCAAACCTCCCAAACTGACAAGATTGAGCGATAATCCCTGCAGATTCATGGCTATAAACGCAATCAGAATGCTCAGGGGTATTGATAATCCCACGATGAGGGTAGTTCTTAGTCGATGCAGGAAAACAAAGAAACAGCAAGCACACCTTCGGAGTCCACTGAATC
>CAZJBZ010000134.1:0-10800 GCA_964543975.1 uncultured Spirochaetales bacterium | reverse complement strand
CAACAGACCGGGATTTCGGTAGAAAAAATCGTAGCGAACGGGAAATCTGCCGATAACAGCGAGCTCCTCTCTCTGCGAAGCGATATTTTCGGTAGACCGATACAAACGCCGGCGGTGGAAGAAGCCGGCTGTCTGGGTGCAGCGTTGTTGTGTATGGTCGCGAAAGAAAAGGACCTCTCCCTTCAGGCGGTGGCCCGGCAATGGATACAAAAAGGGAACGAGTATCAACCCAATGAAAAACGTTCGGCCTATTACCGAAAGAAAATGGCGGCGTATAAGCAGCTGTACATAACAAACCGTGATGTGCAGAGAAAGCTTCATGAAGTGGGCCCTATTAAAAATGGGGATTTTTGAACTTTCCTCGATTGACTTTTTTCGGTTAATTTATTCTATTACTATTAGGCTTTTATTTAGTATGTATGTTATGTTGTTTTCTCTGCGCCTCACTGTGATGGGCGGGTATTATACTATAGAGCGGGATACTACTGTATGTACGAAACACGCAAACGGATCATATTCGATTTACTCCAACAGAAAGGCTCGGTAAAGGTGGTAGAACTTATGGAGCTCCTTTCGATGAGCGATATGACCATCCGGCGGGACATAAAAAGTATGGCCGACGAGGGACTGTTGCGCAAAGTGCACGGAGGCGCGGTCGCATTAAAGCACGAGTATGACGATATTCCGTTCGCTACCCGTCAGATCGAGGAGCTGGAGAGAAAAAAAGCCATTGCTCGTTACGCCACGACAATTCTTGAAGGCGGCGAATCGATCTACATCGACGGCAGTACCACCTGCGGTGAACTCGCTAAGCTGCTGAATCCCTCGAAGAACTTTACCGTTATTACCGACAGTCTCTATGTCCTGCTGGAACTGAGCAAGAACAGGAACATAGAACTGCTTCTCTTAGGCGGAGTATTGGATAAAGACGGCAACACCTTCGACGGAATCCTGACCGTGGACAATGCCAAAAAGGTTATGGTGGATTACTGTTTTTTCTCCGCGAAAGGTTTCTCGGAAAACTATATCGGGAACAACGCCATGACCGGAAGCCAGGTAAAACAGCTTATGATTCACAATTCTCACCGTTGTTTTCTCTTAGCGGATTCGACGAAATACCGCAAACCGGGCATCATCAAACTCTGCACCTGGCAGGATGTAGAGGTGCTCATCTCCGATGATGGATTGAACGGAGACGCGGCGGAAAAAATTAAAGGTAACAATACCGACGTGTTTATCGCCCCTTTGGAGTAGCACACAGGAACCGGGTCATTGATCGATGATCATCCGCAGCATGGTTTCCATGTTTTCCGCACGAGCGTCGCCCGGGGTGGAGTGGGCCGGTGCGATGATGTACCCTCCGGAGCGGCCCATCGATAAGAGCTCCTCAACGCCGGTACGGACCTCATCAATCGTTGCATAGGGAAGGAGCCTCTGGGTGCTGACTCCGCCCCAAAAGGCCATTCTGCCGAAGTAGGCGGAATGGACCGTTTTAACATCCATCACCTCGGGCTGAAAGGGATTAAAGCAGTCCACCCCGATTTCGATAAGATCGTCGAATATATCGAGTACCTTGCCGCAGCTGTGGATGGACACTTTTTTCCCGTAACTATGGACCAACCCGTACTGTTGTGCCAGACGAGGTTTCAGCAGTTCCCGCCACAGAGCAGGACCCATGAGAAGACCGGATTGGGTCCCGAAATCGTCTCCGAAATGGACGCCGTCCACCCCGGGAAACTTTGATAGTCCCGTCTCCATAATCTGCAGATTGAATTCGAGGACCTTATCGAGAAGCTTTTCCGCGAACTCTCTGTTTATTACCATATCGATAAGAAAGTTCTCCATTCCCCTCATTCCCCAGGCGCGCTCGAAAAGGCTGAAATCGACCGCCAAGATATTGAACTTGTCGGGACAGCGCTCGAGATTGTCCCGGAGCAGAACATATCGTTCCTCGTGCTTCGGGTCGGGCCACGGTACGGTATCAATGTTTTCAGGGGTTATAAACGCTTGCGGCATACCAATGTCCGCATCGATTTTTCTGTCCCACACCAGACCAAACTCGTCTTTGTAGACGCCGTTTGCATCCCGCTTTCCCCATTCGACACGATTAACCGGGGAAAGGACCATGTCGTTATCCAGTTTCTTGTAGAGTTCACGGCCGGAAGCGGAAGCATTTAACTTCTCTTTCGCGGGCACGGTAAAATCGACGCAGTACGGCACTCGGGGGACTTTTTCGAATGCGAGTGAATGGTATACAAGTTCTTTTGAATCCATGGAAGGGCTCCGTTTATTCACGCCTAGAATGTGAAATAATCTTATTCTATTGCGGAGTGATTGTCAATCAGAATAAACATATATAAACAAAAAACATCAAAAATTGCACATTTCTGTTGACATCAAAGAGAAACAGGGTATAATTGTCCGAAGTAGGAAGGAGGAACGCCTCGTATGGCTTGGTATAAAAAGGCACTCAAACGAAACGTCGTCGATATGCATATCACCGACTATGATCCTTCTTTTTTATCTCGGTTCGATCCGCAGACCTATGTCGACTGTTTGGTGCGGGCGAAATGCGATTCGGCGGTACTCTACGCTCACTCCCACGTCGGTTTCTGCACCTATTCCACAAAAACCGGGGTACTGCATCCCGGTCTGAAGGGGAGGGACATTTTCGCGGAAGTTAATGAGTTGTGCCGGCGAAACGGTATTGCCGTGGTCGCTTACTACAGTCTTATCTATAACAGTGTGGAATACGGTAAGCATCCCGATTGGCGAATTATCTGCAGCGACGGAACCGAGGCGTGTGAAAAACCGCGCTCCGCTTCGTGGAACAATTCTCAGACCGGGCGGTACGGTGTGTGCTGCCCCAATTCCCCCTACCGAGATTTTGTTGTTCGGCAGATAAAAGAGCTCTGTTCGAACTACTCCTTCGAAGGCATTCGGTTCGACATGACCTTCTGGCCGTACGTCTGTTACTGCAGCCATTGCAGGCAGCGGTTCGCCGAAGAGTTCGGGGGCAGTTCTCCCGCCACGGTGGATTGGGAAAACAGGGCGTGGGTCGGGTTCCAGCGAAAACGGGAGGAATGGCTGAATGAGTTTGCCGCTCTCTGTACCGATACGGTACGGGACATCAACCCGCAAATTTCGGTTGAGCACCAGTCGTCCTCCTATCCCGCCTCATGGAAGTTCGGTGTCACAGTAGATCTTCGGGACAACACCGATTTCCTTCAGGGTGATTTTTACGGTAATGAACTGCAAGGCGCCTTTATCTGTAAACTTTTAAACGAGCTGACGCCCAACAAACCGTTCGGTTTCGAAACCACCATCTGCAGAGGATTAGGAGACCACACCTCCCGAAAGTCGAGTGAATTAATGACGGTAAAGGCGTACGCCGCCCTCGCCAACCAAGGCGCCTTCATTTTCATAGACGGGATCGATCCCGCGGGAACACTCAATCCCGCGGTCTACGAGACGATGCGGAAGGTATTCGAAGAGACCGACCGCTATCGGTATGAAGGGGAAGGGGAGCTCTGCAGCGACATTGGAATCTATTTCAGTACCGAATCGAAGTTCGATCCGCTCGATGACGGAAAGAGTGCTCCGGATGCTTCGGAGAGGATGCCCCATCTGGACAGTGTTTTGGGTGCAGTACGCGGCTGCATTCACGGTAATATTCCCTATGGAGTCATTACCCGTAAAATGCTCGACCGACTCGATCGGTATCCGGTTATCGTCCTGCCGAATGTCCTGATGATGAGCAGGAAAGAGACCGAAGCGCTGCAGCGTTACGTGGGTGAAGGCGGTGCTCTGTATGCGAGTCTCTACACTTCGTTGTATTCGAGCGAAGGAGAGCCTCCTCTCAACTACGGATTATCGGAGCTGTTCGGAATAGATTTTGCAGGTACCACCACGGAAAATATCACCTACATCGAACCGGTCGACAGGGGTGAAGAATTACTGCCTCTCTATTCGCGCAAATATCCGCTCTGCGTACACGGCAGGCAAGCGTTGGTTAAAGTGGCTTCATCCGCAAAAGAGAACACGGATATTTTGGGACGGTTGGTCCTCCCCTATACCGATCCTGCCGACACCAATCGATACGCTTCCATTCACAGCAATCCGCCGGGAATAACGACCGATTACCCCTCACTCATTTTCCGCTCCTATGGAAAAGGAAAAGTTGTTTTCTCTACAGCAGATTTGGAGATGGATGAGTTTCACGAAGAGGTATTTCTCAACGTTTTAAAACTTCTTCATCCCGAAAAGTACTTTTTCAGCAGCAGTGCACCGAAATCGATAGAGATAACCATGTTCCACCATCCGGAAGAGAAGTATTACACCCTCACGCTTCTCAATTTTCAAAAACAGCTTCCCAATATCCCGGTGTACAATATCGATATAACCGCCAACCTTCCGGAAAAGACGCCGAATAAGGTCACCTTTGGTCCGAACAATAAAACCCTCTCCTTTGCATGTGAGGGAGCCTCCGCAACGTTTACAATTCCAAGGGTGGAAAATTTCGAACGGGTGCGAATTTTTTATGAATAAACGGGAACTTTTTCGGGCTTCGATAACAAGTAATTCAGCGGACTGGCCGTGCCATCTGGAATGGGGGTTCTGGGAAGAGACCTACGATCGGTGGCTGAACGAGGGGCTTCCTCAAGAGATCAATTTTCCCGAGTTTCCCTTCGCGCGGGGTGAAAACGATCTGTTTGATTATTTCGGTATTACAAAGATCGGATACATACGAATCGACCAATATTTCGAGCCGCCTTTCGAGACGGAAATCGTGGAGGAGACCGAAGCGTATGTTCTGCAACGGACCGAAAGGGGAGTCCTCGAACGGCGGAGTAAAATATCAGCGACTCCGCCGCACTGTATTGAGTTTTCCGTAAACAATAAAAAAGATTATCGGAAGGTGAGAGAGCGACTGACGGCCCGAATAAAAGAACGATATCCCCCCGATTGGCCGGAGTGGAGCAGTAACCTCAGAACACAGGAGCAGTTTGTTACCGGTATTCACTTAGACGGTTTCTTCGCCTACCCGCGGGAGCTAATGGGTTTTAATAATTTTCTCGTTTCACTCTACGAAGAGCCCGAATTAATCCGAATGATGATCGGCGACCGAGTGGAGTTTTACATCAAACTGTATGAAAAGGCCATCCGCGATACACGTCCTGATTTCGCCTTTATCTGGGAAGACATGTGTTATAAGAACGGACCGATGCTCTCCCCGGAGATGTTCGGGGAGTTTCTCCAGCCGGCTTACAGACGGCTGACCCGTTTTTTGACCTCGTGCGGTATTCGGATCATCCTCGTGGACAGCGACGGTGATGTGCGCAAACTGCTGCCGCACTGGCTCG
Source organism: uncultured Spirochaetales bacterium (assembly GCA_964543975.1). Classification (GTDB taxonomy): domain Bacteria; phylum Spirochaetota; class Spirochaetia; order SPDA01; family CAZJBZ01; genus CAZJBZ01. Next base: position 5,437 of record CAZJBZ010000134.1, on the reverse strand, counting down.
AATGCGGAGTCACCGGAGTTCTGCCCTTCGAGGTCCAGTCCGGCATGGATGTTGTCTCTATTGCCGAAGCGTTTCCAAACCTTTCGATTATTGGGGGGATCGACAAACGGCGTATCGCTGAGGGGAAGAAAGCCACAAACAACGAATTAAAGCGGGTGCTCCCTTCTATGAGCAAACGGGGAAAATATTGTGCCTCCCTCGACCACTGGGTCCCGCCGGACATTAGCTTTAAGGATTTTGAGTATTACGCGCGTGCAATAAGAAACTGGTCGTCCGCGACCAAATAACATCAGGCGACCGGAGTACCGTCCTTCCTTATCGTAGGTTGATCGAACTTTGTGCCGTCACCTATTCGCTTGAGTGCTCGGCTTTTTATAATCATCTCTTTGGTCAAGGTCCGTATTGTTATAATATGAATCGTTACACCGACTGCTACCGCGATCAGCAGTATCCGCAGCCAGAGAGTCTCCGCCACAAAAAGAACGGAGGACAGAATGACAACCCACAGGAGCAGTAGAGCGGCTATTTTCGATCGTCGTGTAACGGCCCTATATTCGAAATAGTACTTTATATATTTTCCGAATACTTTATGGTTCGTGATCCAATGGTACAAACGTTCGGAGCTCCGGAAAAAAAGTGCCGCCGATAATAATAAAAAGGGCGTTGTCGGAAGGATTGGTAAAAATATACCGATGACACCGAGAACAAAGGTGGTAAATCCGGCGGCAACAAATACGTATTTTTTAACTGGACCGTACTGCTTTTTTGTCATCCGTTGCCTGTCAGCGATTTGAATGTATTTGGGAAACGAACCTCATAGAAGACCGGATTTTCGGTTCCCGGGATAAGGGTCCCGTCAATAATATCGACCAACACAGTTATAAATTGAGCCTGGGAAACTGCAGAAGAAGTTTTTTGCTTCATTGAGATGAACATGGTTGGCTCCGGTGTTGACAATTCCAGTCGAAGCGTACAATGCCCATCAGCAGTGAAAAAAAGGCAGGCCACGCGGGCTTCCGATGAAACGGAGCTGTATTCTTTTAGAAGAAGAGAGAGCAGTTCTCCGGCCAGCAGACCGATAATGAGGGCCGTTTTTCCCGGTATACGGACTTCGGCAAGAGAGAAGGAGAATTGAACGGGTCCGACATGGGGTTTATAACTGTTATACACTTCAAGGCAGATTTCCCGGAAAAACGGATCCGGTTCTATCGCCGATATGTGCGGGGATTCATAAATTTTCTGCTGAATCTGGTTGAGGGTCATAATCAGTTGTCGGAAATCGGTAATATGTCTGTTCACTTCCCGATCATCGATTGTTTCCACCTTAAGATCGAACAGGCTGATCATTATCTGCATATTGTTCTTCACACGGTGGTAAATCTCATTCAAAAGCACCTCTTTTTCTTCAAGCAAAGCCACGAGATCACGCTGGACTTGTTTAAGCCTCGTGATTTCGACTCCCGTATAAATACTGCCGAAGGGTCTTCCCGTTCGCCTGGTGACAGCGGTCCGAGAGAGACGTATGAATTTTTCAGAAGATTCACCACCGGTTTTTACGACGATATCGGAAACCTCCGGAGGCAATTCATCCCACGCTCCGTTCGGGTTATCGATTCTCGTGACTGTTTTTATCAAAAAATCGGTAAACACCGTGTCTCCCAGTTCGGTTATGCCGATACCGAACATCTCTTGGAAAGCTCCGTTTGTCAAAAGTGTCCTGTCTTCTGTATCCGTAAAAACGACCAGTTCTTTTTTCGATTCGATAAGGCTCTTTGCCGTCTTGTCCGATTCAAGATAAAACACGGTTCCCCGGTTTAACCCAGTGAATATGAGAATTCCAAACACCAGATAGGAAAAAGTTACCGGTTCGGGCATTGAAATGTCGAAGACCCGTATCATGACGGAGCCGGCGATCGATATTGTAACGTAAACCGTCATTGCGGTGAGTATCCACGATGCCTGTTCGTACCGAGGCCCCCCTTTCGGCTTCTTCCTCAGTATGAAAATCATGAATAGAAAGGCCGACGCGAGCAGTATGGTATTCCAGAGCCCGATTACGACGTAGGGAAACCGGTATAAAACAGGCGATTCCAGAGCATAGCCGCCCGCGAAATAGAGCGGTTTATAATCCCGGACATACAGTACGAAAAGTCCTGCCATGATCGCGGCGGTTATATAATTGACAATGGTTATTAATTTCCGCACGCTCTTAGAGAGGTCGGTAAGCGTTACGACAAAGTCAAGATAAAAGGCAAGGACCAGAGGCCGGCAGCTTGCGAAATGGGCCCACCAGATAGCCTCCCGGAAAGAATCGCTTTTATAGATAAGAAACTCTATCAGGGCCAGAGTTGAGACAGTGAAAAAGAAATATGAAAAAGTTTTCGTACTTCGATTCTTGAGCGGCAAGGTACTGAGCTTTGTCCCTAAGTAAAAAAGTACTACAAAGTTGATAATCGAAATGGCGGGAAAAACCATTATTTATCCTCTCCTACCGGTCTCAGTTGAAGTATATACATTTTGCAGGTATTTACAAAACCCTCTTTTTCATTTCCGCGCCGTCAAAAACACCTCTCCGTCTATCCGCCTGTTACACTCCGGTTCTCTGTCCCCGGCGGAGCATCACTACATCATGTGAAAAAAATATTTGCTTGACGCTCAAACAGTTTTCTCCTACTATCATGAGGAATATGCAGCCGGTAAAAATAAAGAGGAGAATGATATGTCTGATGAGAACTATCCAGTAACGTTAAAGGGTGAATTACGAGAGATACCGTCACGCGGTCTATGGCTTGTGAAATGGCTTCTGCTTATCCCGCATATCATTTGTCTCGCGGGTCTCTGGATCGCTTTTATCGTGATAACGGTCATTGCTTTCTTTGCCGTTCTTTTTACCGGGAAATATCCGGAAGCACTGTTCAATTTCAGCGTCGGCGTCTTCAGGTGGACATGGCGCGTTTCGTTCTACGGTTACGGTGCCTTGGCAACAGACGAGTATCCTCCTTTTTCATTGGAATCGGATGAGAAGTATCCGGCGGACCTGTTCATCGAATATCCCGAGAGACTTTCGAACGGTCTGGTCCTGGTAAAGTGGCTGTTGGCGGCCCCTCATTATGGTGTATTGGTTTTTCTTACCGGATTCGGCTTGCATTATGTGTCCCAGCATGTTGATTTTGCCGTAGGCGGATTGTTATCGGTCCTCATACTTATAACCGCGATTCTCCTTCTGTTCGCAAAGCGATACCTGCAGGATATTTTTAAACTGGTTGTCGGAATAAACCGCTGGTCCTTCAGGGTTGCGGCGTACGTTTTCCTCTTAACGGACAAATACCCGCCGTTCCGGTTCGAGGAACAGGAATATTGAAATCCCATGGCAGCTACGGTCCAGATTCCTGCCACACACATACGATTGTCATTCCCAAGGCACGACCGGTCCCGAAACCATAACGGGAACGGATGTGGCCGCCGTCCCCGCGGACATCGTTTTGGTCAATTCCAATCCGCTCGATATCACCTCCCTTATCCTTTTCGGAAGGGCCACTTATCGGAAGATGGTTCAAAACCTGATTATGGCCACAGGATACAATGTTGTGGCGATCCCTTTGGCGGCAGGAGTGTTGTATAATGCCGGTATTCTGCTCTCCTCGGAAGTGGGTGCCGTTCTCATGTCGCTTTCGACGGTCATCGTAGCGATCAACGCCCGGCTCCTCCGAGAAAAGCGAGAGGAGTTGAAAGAGACGAGGGGTTGAGTTCCCCTTCACCTCTTCGCTTTCTCTTGGTACTATACAGACAAAACAGAAAAGAGGTAGAGAGAAAATGCAATATGTTGGTTTCGGAAAAACAGGATTAAAGGTCTCCCGGTTCGGTTTGGGATGTATGCGGTTCCCCAGTGATGAAAACAAGGCGATCGAGATGGTCCGCTACGCCTTGGCCCATGGGGTAAATTATATCGATACGGCCTACGCCTACGGCAAAAGCGAAAGCATCGTGGGTAAAGCATTCGAAAACGGTTACCGGGAAAAGGCAATTCTGGCAACGAAAAATCCGGTTTGGGAGATATCCTCCCATGCTGATTTCGAGAAGATACTCGATGAAGAGCTGAAAAGATTGAATGCCGACTATATCGATGTTTATCTTCTCCACGATCTGAATACGAAACATTGGGAGTATGTGCAAAAGTACGACGGCCTGACGTTTATTGACAAAATGGTTGAGAAAGGAAAAATTAAACACAAAGCTTGTTCATTTCACGGTCCCTACGACCATTTCGTCACTGTCGTCGATTCTTTCGACTGGGAAATGGTCCAAATCCAATTGGGTATTTTGGATGACACGTTCCAGGCCGGAGTCAAAGGTTTGAAGTACGCCTCTCAGAAGGGGCTTCCCGTGGTTGTAATGGAGCCGCTGCGCGGCGGTGCTCTGTCCGACTATGTTCCGGATGAGGTGACAAAACTGGTAAACGAGTATTCGGAGAAGCGTTCGCTTATCGAATGGGCTTTCCGATGGCTCTACGACATGCCGGAAGTAACGACTGTCTTGAGCGGCACCGGTACCTTGGAACAACTGAAGGAAAATATTGCCATTTTCGACAAAGCTGATTTCAATGTTCTTTCCGAGCAGGACCGAGAATTCATTTCGAGTATTAAGGACGCGTTCCGGAAAAAGTACGCAGTCCCCTGTACCGGCTGCGAATACTGCATGCCCTGTCCTTCCGGGGTCAACATCCCTGAGATTTTTAATTTTTATAACCTTAAGAAGATGACGCACCATTGGGTCGACGGTCTGCTCTACCAGCGAAATAACATTCTCAACAAAACCGATGCGGGTCAGTGCACCGAATGCGGTGAGTGCCTGGAAAAGTGTCCTCAGGAGATCGACATCCCGGCCCGGCTTAAGGAAGCGCACGCGGCTTTGACGTAGGCACGAGAGGAATATCGCCCGCCGGCATGTGGGCGGCACGCGATGCATCGATTTTTCCAGATACCTCAATTGACTTTTTATTACATTCAATTATAATAAAACTGTTAAAACAGATAAAACAAATTCCGGAAGGTGAAGATATGTTGCAATTATGCGATGCACTCCGGCTACAGAGTTCCGATGAAAGATAACCGAATGACTCCGAAAGAACGGATGCTTGCGGCCTGTCGCAATCAGGTCCCCGACAGGGTACCGGCTGCGCCTGATATATCGAATTACATTCCATGCCGTTTTACCGGGAAACCGTTCTGGGACATCTATATCAATGAAAACCCGCCCCTCTGGAAGGCTTATCTGGAAGCTGTCAAGGAACTGGGAATCGACGGCTGGTTTATCTATGGAGAGCCGGATTTTAGGTACGAATCCGATTTTTATTGGGAACGTAATACCAGCATAACCAAGTATGGAGATACTGTCAATAGTTGTGGATGAAAAAAAGCACATCCCGCGGTTTTTCATT
>CAZJBZ010000133.1:0-10935 GCA_964543975.1 uncultured Spirochaetales bacterium | reverse complement strand
TCCCAGAAGGTTATTTTCTTCATCCTTAGCGGCAATTCGCAGTTCATCCGTGCGGCGGCCCGCCTTCTGCTCGCCGGTCAAGTCGATCAACTCTTGGTCGAGTTTTTCCTGCTCTTCGATAAGCTGCTTCAGTTGATCATTCAATTCTTCTCTCCGCCGCATATTATCGTAATACGGTTTCGCGGCCGTATGAAGCGATTGACTTTCAACCTGCTCTATAAAATCGGAATTGCATACTTTCTCACCTATCTGTTCATAGTATTTCGAAAGTGATTTCATCCTCACCAATTTCCGGCCTCGCAGATAGGTCGCTTGTCCCTTGTCTACAATCTTCCCGAGAAAACCCTTTTGCTGCTGTTCCGAATCGAGAGCGGCAATGTCCCGTTCCATTTGGATGAGTTCGTTTTTTTGCTCCATAACGGTTGAGAAAATTTCAGCGTATTCATGAAATTGGGCGGGGGTTTCTTTATAGATGCGAAAAGCCTCTTCACCGATCTTCGCGTAAACAGGTGTGTTTTCATTTTCAATGGAGTCTATATTGGCATTGAGGGCCTGCCGCTCCTGTTTTATCTCTTCGTTACGTTGGAGGATATCTGCAATACGCTGTATCTGTCGTTCGTAATCATCGATCGAACTCTGTATTTTCCGTGCATCCTTGCTCAACGTCGAAAGGGGGGGGGTGGTAACTGATTTAAGGGGAAAATTGTCGAGTTGCTTCCCTATTTCGATAAAACACTCTTTTATTTCATCGTTTGCCTTATCGATTTTTTCATTACACTTTGTTATGAGTCCTCTGCGTTTATCCATTGTATTAGTACCTCTATACTATAATTTTATATAATTCGGAAGAAACATCAAGTTAAAAATCAAAAGTTGAGGAAATTGAGAAGCATTATGCTCTCTGAGCGCGAGACTCGACACACGCGTTCATAAAATTGACTGCCCATGTAGGATCGGTTGCAAAATGGATACGCAGATAACCGCCGACCGCGTTTCCTTTGATAAAACCGTCGACAAGCGACTCTCTTCCCGGCAACCGAAGAGTGAGATTGCGATCAAAGTTTTGAGGATATTCCTGTATTCGTGTCATACGTTTGATATACCCTTTAATGCGTTTCCCTTTTTTACCGAATGGTGAACGATTGATAAGCTCGGCTTGATAGTATCCGGCTATTTTTATCTTTGAACCGGATCCAACCGCACAGGGGAAAATACCGGCCATCTCATAGGTTTCCCCTTTGTTTGTTGTGAGGCTTTGCGTCAAATACTCAAAACCTCCGCATTCAGCATAGACGACCCTTCCGCTCTCGGCCTCTTCCGCTATGTTACGCCGCATCGTTCGATTCTCCTCCAATACCTTCGCGTAGCGGTTGGGATACCCTCCCCCGATATAAATTCCATCGATACCCTTAGGAAGATATTTTTCTTTCAACGGACTAAAGGGGACCAACTCCGCGCCTAATTGACGCAGCAGCTTCAGATTGCTGTGATAATAGAGATGGAACGCATCGTCGAAAGCGTAGGCGATTCGCACCGGAATGGGTTCAGTAGTAGAGAGAAATAAATTGCGGGAAAATCGGGGCAGCGGTTCCGATTGGCATGCGATCTGACGAATATCTTCAATATCCACATGCGATTCGATTAACTTTTCTAATTTTTGTGCTTTCTTTTTTCCCTTTCTCCGCGATTTAACCGGGCCGTCTTCCTCCGGATCGCTGTAAAAGAGATCATCATCTTTCGTCAGATAGCCGAAAACAGGTAATCCGGTTTTCCCCTGCACCGCCTCTTTTACCACCTCATAATGCTCCCTGTCCGCTACTTTATTCATAATGAATCCGGCTATAAAAATATTTCGTTCATATCTGGTAAATCCATAGGCCAGCGCCCCCGCGCTTCTGCCCATTGCATTGACATCCATGACGAGTAAAATCGGCGCCTTCAATATTTTTGCCAGATGGGCCGTACTTCCCCGTTCATCGCTCCCATCGACACCGTCGAAAAGACCTCCCACCCCTTCAATGATCGAGATATCCGCTGAACAAGAGTTGACTTCAAAAAGTTCTATGATACGATTTTTTGATACCAGCATGGTGTCCAGTGTGCAGCACCCATAGTCTTCTCCCTCCAATGTCTGCCGGAGGTCAACATAGTCAGGGCCGGTTTTAAAAGGTTGAACGGTCAGCCCCTGTTTTGACAAGGCGTGGTATAATCCTTGAGTGACAGTGGTTTTACCGGTACCACTATGAGTAGCCGCGATGACAAGCCGAGGATAATTCACAATACAAGTATATCCCTGATCGTCGTTACCAACAAGCTTTCCGGCCGAAAAATTCGGTTCCCTTGACTTTCTCTCACCTATTCATGACAATATGTCCGCCATGGATCAAGTAAAATTACGTTTTTACTATTCGGAAAAAGATGTCGTAGGCGGCTACAGGCTCCACTTCAAAAAAACCTTGCGGCTGCCGTTAACGCTGCTTATTTCCGTTCTCTCTTTGGCTTTAGGAATATTCTATCTTTCGTTGGACCAGGCGCTTCGTGTCGGTTATCTGCTCATCATCATGCCGACGGTCCTTTTAGGAATAGTAGGGTTTGTCCTGTTTCTGTTCCCCCGCTTTCTCTACCGCCGAGATTCACGGTACAATGAGCTCTATACCATTTTTTTTAACGAAGACGGGATCACCTTTTATAAAGAGGGGGGAGAATCCAATTTCGACTGGCCGGTATACTCACGGGCTTGTGAAGATAAAAACCGTTATATACTCTACTTTGGACGGAATAGTTTCACAATAATCCCAAAGCACGTTTTCCCTTCCGCGGAAAGCGAGCGCAATTTTCGGATGCTGTTAGCACAACGATCGCTCCTCTATAACGGATAGACGGATGAAAAATAATCCCGATAATAACGAAGCACCGGGGGACATCCCCAGGGAAATGGAAAAGGAGCTGCGATAGGGGCAATCGCATTATACCCATATTTTACAGGAGGCTTGATAAAAATGACGGTACTGAATGAAATCCCCTTTACAAAAACATTTGCCGATTACGCGAAGAGAATTGATTTGGACAAGTACGGCGGGCTGGAAGAAGAGATACAAGAATTGTTCTCAAAAGCCGCACCCCTGGTAAAACCAAAAGCCGTTTACGCCGAACATTTTGTGGAAGAGAAACACGAGGACACGGTGGTCATCGGAGGGGCGGCCTTTACCAGTAGAATACTGAGAAAAAACGTGGAATCGGCTGAACGGGTGTTTTGTTATATTGCAACCTGCGGCAGGGAGCTGGAAGACTTTTCACTCAATCCCGGCGACTTCATGGAGCAGTTTCTCATCGATGAACTGAAAGAATTGGCCCTTCAATGTGCCCTCGAATTCCTTCAGAAACACCTTATAGAGACCTTTCACGTAGACAAGATTGCTTCGATGAATCCCGGTTCGGGTGATGTGACCGTCTGGCCGATCGAACAGCAGCTGGACCTCTTTTCCCTCTTAGGTGATCCGGAAGCGAGTATCGGAGTAAAACTGACCGACAGCTACCTTATGATACCGAATAAAACGGTCTCCGGTATCATTTTCCCCACCGAGGTGGGGTTTCGGGCCTGCCAGGTTTGTACCCGTGAGAATTGTCCCAACCGTAAGGCGCCGTACGGTCCCTCCCAGGCGGAACTGGCCCGGGGATGACAATCCGTGAACACCGGCACAATGACCGGTGCCGGCCGTCATCGGCAGCTTCTTCTCCGTGGCCGAACTACCACTTTTCGTAACGGACTATTTCCTCGGTCGATTTTCTGTTCTTAGAAATCGCGGAGGGGTCCTTCGGATATCCCAGCGGAAGCAGTTCGACCACCTGAATGTTTTCCGGAATCCCCAAGACTTTCCGTACCTTCTGAGGTGAAAAGGCGCCGATCCAGCAGGTACCCAGTCCTTCCGCAGCCGCGGCAAGGGTGATATGATCGATGGCGATTGCGACATCGATGCCGAAACTCTCATGTCCGCACGGCATAACATGGCCTTCCGTCTCGGCACAGCAGGCGATGACGACCGTGGCTTCGCCGACGAAACGTTGATTGTTGGCCGCGTCGATCAGCTTCGTCCTCGTTTCTTCATCTTGGACAACAACGAAACGCCACTCCTGCCTGTTGCTCGCGGAGGGAGCAAGCCGGCCTGCCTCCATGATCCTGTCGAGTTTCTCCTTCTCAACCGGTTTATCAAGAAAAGCGCGAACACTTTTTCTTGTTTTAATTGCTTCATACACTTCCATACGTAAATCCTCCTAAAGATTGATGGCACCGCGCGCGGAACATCGCTGTCCGGCGATGCCGACACTATTTGTTTCCTTTCCCGCTCCGTCCTTTCTTTTTCGTAGAAACGAATTTTGCCGACTTTATCTCCTTGTCCGTTAATTTGACCCCGGCCGCCTTAACGCTCTTAACCAGATAATCCTTGACCGGAAACTTCTCTTCGAGTATTTTCAGCCTCGGTTTCGGTTTATAGCTAAGATGGGCGGTTACATCCTTGTGGGTGGTCAATTTCAACACCGTACAATTTTTCGGCACGATGGAGTAGGTTTTATTGATGATAAACTGTTCGACGGTACACCGTTTCAGATAGATGCCGCCGTTTTCTTCGTTTCTGTAAATGATGGAAAAGGCCTTATCGGCCAGCATCTCCTTATCGGCGTGACCGCAGGCAAGCATTCCCTTGTCTACAAAGAGCTTTTCCGGAGCATCGATGACCGAATAGATGCCGTTCTTCCGGACCACCAAGATCCGGTCGTACGGAGAGACCCGGACAATCGTCTTACCGGTTTTGACCTCATAACCGAGATAGCCGGCGGCGTCATCGTAACGCAAATCCAAGTTGCGTTCCGCGGCCTCACGAACATCGACCCGGTCGAACGATATAATCGATGTTTTGCGCTTATACTCTTTACCGTACTCTTTTTGCAGTTCATCCAAAAAACCGACCGCGTATTCGGTAAGGTTCTCCAGATGGTAGGCGATCTTCTTGAGGCGCGCGTTTATCTCTCGAATTTCTTTCTTTGCCTTGTTGATGTCGTACAGAGAAATCCGTCTGATGGGAATTCGTAAAAGCCGCTCCACATCCTCTTCAGTGACCTTTCGTTTAATCGTGGACGCGAACGGTTTGAACCCGTCGATGACCGCCTGAATGACCGTCTCCTGCGTTTCCATCTCTTCAATGTCTTTGTATATTCGTTCTTCGACAAAAATCTGTTCCAGGGTCCGGGCGTGCAAACGGTCCCGAAGATGTCCCTGTTCAATTTCCAGTTCGGCTTTCAAGACATCGACAAGATGGGCCGCGTGGTAGCGAATCATTTCGCTGATCGGTTTTAGGACCGGTTTCTCACCGTCTATGACCAGCGGATTGACCGATATTGACGTTTCGCACTCGGTAAACGCGTAGAGTGCGTCTAAAACCTCATCCGCATACACTCCTCTGGCGAGTTTTATTTCTATTTCCACGTTTTCGGTAGTGTAGTCATTTATGCCGGCGATTTTCACTTTATTTTTCTTGGCCGCCGCTTCGATAGAATTGATCAAGCTTTCCGTTGTCGAACCGTAGGGCAGCTCACGGACGATGATGCGTTTCGGGTCCTTGGTATCGACTTTCGCCCGGACCAGCACCTTTCCCGTTCCATCGGCATAGTCGGACACATCGATATAGCCGCCGGTCGGAAAATCCGGATAGAGCTCTGTCGCTTCCCCCCGCAGACAGGCGGAAACGGCACCCAATACTTCGACAAAGTTGTGCGGAAGGATTCGGGTGGACATTCCTACGGCGATCCCTTCCGCTCCCAGCATTAAGACAACGGGTATTTTGGCTGGGAAGGTGACCGGCTCTTTGTTCCTGCCGTCGTACGATTCGGTAAACTCGGTTATTTCCGGATTGTAGAGGACCTTTTTAGCGAGCGGAAGAACGCGGCATTCGATATACCGGGCCGCGGACGGTTCATCCCCGGTAAACAGGTTACCGAAGTTCCCCTGCTTGTCGATGAACAACTCTTTATTCGCCAGAACCACGAGGGCGGAGTAGATGGAAGCGTCGCCGTGGGGATGGTATTTCATGCAGTGGCCTACCACATTCGCTACTTTGTGGAACTTTCCGTCATCCATCTCGAAGAGAGAATGGATTATTCTTCGCTGGACCGGTTTTAGACCGTCCTCCAGATGGGGAATGGCCCTGTCTTTGATGACGTAGGAGGCGTATTCCAAGAAATTATTTTTATAGAGCGTATTAACGTAAGCCATCAGAGAAGGTTCTCCATAATAAAATCACGTCGTTCGGGAGTGTTTTTTCCCATGTAGAATCCCAGCGTTTCCTGAATTGTTTTTATCGTCTTGATGTTTACTTTGATAAGACGGATATCTTCTCCTATGAATTGACCGAATTCCTTCGGAGAAATTTCGCCTAATCCCTTAAACCGGGTCACTTCGGCCGAGGAGGTGGCTTCGACCGCATCGTCGCGTTCTTTCACGTTATAGCAGTAATGGGTGACGTTTTTATTTCGTACCCGGAAGAGAGGGGTCTCCAGGATAAAAATACGTCCCTCGACCACCAGCTCTTCAAAATAGTTAAGGAAAAAGGTGAGCAGAAGATTTCTGATATGAAACCCGTCATAGTCGGCGTCGGTCGCGATCACCACTTTCGCGTAGCGCAGCCCGGAGATATCGTTTTCTATGCCCAGCGCCATCATCATGTTGTAGAGTTCCTCGTTCTTGTAGAGGGCGGTCCGTTTCCTCGCGTAGACATTCTGCGGTTTTCCGCGAAGGGAAAAGATGGCCTGCGTATAAACATTCCTCGTCGATACCATCGATCCGGAGGCGGACTGTCCCTCGGTTATGAAGATTGTCGAATCGTCCCCCTTCTCACCGTCGCCCAAGTGATATTTGCAATCCTTGAGATTGGGGATCTTCAGCGCGATCCGCTTTGCCGCTTCCTTCGCCTCTTTTTTAACAACATTCAGCTCCTTACGCAGCTGCTCATTGTTCTCGATTTTCTTCTCAAGCTGCTTTACCGCCTCACTGTTCTTATGAAGGAAATCGACAACACCTGATTTTACCTCATTCACGATCCAAGAACGGATTTCGGTATTCCCCAGTTTATTCTTGGTTTGACTCTCGAAAACAGGATTCTGCAGCTTCACCGATACCGCGCCGGCGATTCCTTCTCTTACATCGACCCCGGAGTAGCTCTTCCTGAAAAACTCGTTCACCCCTTTCAAGAACCCTTCTCTGAAGGCGCTCAGATGCGTGCCGCCGTTATTGGTAAACTGACCATTGACGAATGAAAAGTAATTCTCCCCGTAATTATTGGTGTGGGTAAAGGAAAACTCTATCTGTTTCGATTTACAGTACCCGATATCGTAGATGATATCCTCCCCGACCTCTTCGTGAAGCAGATCGTACAGTCCGTTCTTCGATTCGATCTTCTGTTTTCCTAAATAGAGGACAAGACCGCTGTTGAGATAGGCGTAATTCCAGAGCCGCTGCTCCACATACTCGAAATTAAAGGCGAATTGTCCGAATATTTTTAGGTCGGGACGGAATTCGACGTAGGTACCGTTCGGCTCCTTCGGCGCCTTTCCTTTTTTCTCCTCTTTCAGGTTTCCCTGTTCAAACCGTGCCAGACTGTATTTCCCTTCCCGGTAAGAGATGATCCTGAAGTGGGATGAGAGCGCGTTGACCGCTTTCGTCCCGACACCGTTCAACCCGACACTGAATTGGAACACCTCGTCGTTGTACTTTGCTCCGGTGTTGATAACACTGACGCATTCTACCACTTTCCCCAAAGGAATACCCCGGCCGTAGTCGCGGATACGGACCATCGTATCTTTGATGTCCAATTTAATACTCTTGCCGTACCCCATGATAAACTCATCAATACTGTTGTCGATGATCTCTTTCAAGAGAATATAGATACCGTCGTCAACATTGGAACCGTCGCCTAAACGGCCGATATACATACCGGTACGGAGCCGAATATGTTCGAGGGAGCTTAACGTTTTTATTTTACTTTCATCATACGTGTGTTTTACTTCTGTACTACTCATAGTTGAGCCTTTTTCAAAATAGGGATATGTGGTACTTGCAAAAATTTCAATTACTTATATTATAAGTATTTAGATATTTCAGTCCGGATAAAATGGTGATTTTTGCAAGTGCCTCAGTCGCTTATCACTTCAATAGGTGCTTTTCCGACCGGCCGTGAAAGGCAGTAATCCCAGTTCTTTTATCACGCCCATCGGTTCCTCCCTGTCTACTATCTCTCTTATCTTACAGCAGTTTGCGAGTAAAATCAAACCTACGGTATAGTAGAGTTTACGTTTTTAGAGGAGGCCCATGGTGATAAGCCATTTCAGGACCCCCTCCTCTTTTCGCACGCGCCCCTCAAAATCAATCCTGGCAACCGCCCCTTTCTTCAAGTCGATGCCTCTGCATTCACTGCCTAAAAGGTCGCAACAGAGCTCGGAGAGGTGAGGATTATGACCGACCAAGGCCATGTTATCTTCCCCTATCGATTCAATTTCCGCGATTATCTCCGAGGTTTCCGCTCCGGGGCGCAAGGCATCGGTCTGAATCCTCCTTTTCTCAGAAACTGAGAGCACCTCACAAAATATTTCGGCTGTTTCCACAGCCCTTACCAGGGGTGAGGTTACAATATACCGAAAAGTCATCTTTTCGTTGAGAAATCGTGCCATTGCTTTCAGCTTCTTTTTCCCTTCCCCCGTAAGCTTTCGGGAATAATCGCCTTCAGGATTATGGTCCTCGGCTATTCCATGTCGAATTATGTAGAGTTGCATTGCGTTCCTCCTCGTCTCTTGAAAATAACAAATAAAAACAATACCTGCAATTTCAATTTTTAACCGAATGAATACTCACTATTGATTTTTCCAATCCATTTAGCTATCTTAAAAGAAAGAGAGGGGGTATGGAACCACGCCACATCGTTTTACTCATAGCAGACAGTCTCCGTTGGGACACGGTATACCAAAACGGTGCCGTCCACACTCCCTATTTGGCCGAACACGCCACCTCCTTTACCCAGGCGCGCTCCTCGGGGTGTTGGACCCTCCCGGCAACCGCCTCCTTGTTTACGGGACTCTTGCCGCATCAGCACGGCGCGACCTCACAGACGAGGAATCTTCATTCGGATATTCCCGTCCTGCCCGAAATCCTGCGTGAACACGGATACTCCACCCACATGATTACCGCTAACATCGCGACCACCAATATATTCGGTTTGGAACGGGGTTTCGATACCGTCGATTACGCGTGGAACTTGATAACTCCTCAGCACAGACGGATTAACGAGTTTTTAGTTTTTATCGGAAAACCCCGATTACGAAAAAAAATTTTTTCTCCTCGATACCTTGCCGGACAACTTTCGAGCGACGTTAAAGCGGCACGGGTTTGGCTCCAGTCGACGGTAAATGCCATATTTGACAACTGTCGCGAAAAATTGGAACACATTGAAAAGCGGGGAGGTAAATCGTTCTTTTTCCTCAACCTTATGGAGACCCATTTCCCGTATCACATATCTAATGTGTTTCAATTTAAATCGAGAGGGCTTATCAAACGTGCCGTGGAAGCGTACAGCATGTACCATCTCTTAAATCAATCCTGGCTTAAGAAGGACAGGGCGTACCTCACCGAAAAGATGCTTATCCGTCTTCGCAGTCGACAGCAGGAGGCATGGGACCTGATTGCACCCCAAATCGATCAGTTCGCGGCTGAATTGCGGGAGAAGTATAACGCGCTTCTGATCTTTGGCGGCGACCATGGGGACAATTTCGGAGAGGACGGCTGGCAGTACCACTTTTCAAACGTTACCGACGGGGGAAACAGGGTCCCTCTTTTTTGGATGGGACCAAAACAGGAGCAGCCGAACATTATCGAGACGCCTGTTTCATCCCGGCATATTTTCCAGTCGATCTTGAAAACCGCGGGACACAAAGCACAAAATCTCTTTCACCTCTGTGAAGCGCCGGAGAAGTCGTACACGGTTTTGGAATCGTTTTGGTACAATAATCAAGGGAAAACGCTGCCCAAGTACCGGTTCAATCAGTTCGCGTTTCTTATGGGCACCACGAAGTATATCTATCGTAACGGAAGATGGCTCTTCGCTCCCATAACCACAGTTGTCGGACCCGAACGAGACACCGAACTGCTTCCCGAAAGCGTCGAACCTCTCAAGGAAAAATTAGGGGAGGCGGAGCATCTACAAAAAGTTGAAGAACTGTTCCAATCTTTTCTCTCTTTTTCACAAAGGGTTATGAGTCTCCAGCCGGATGGTGTCCGCCAGACTTTTTAAACCCGGTAAAGCATGTTGTAAAAACATTTCAAACCCGCGGCAGAGCCAACTTAACGTTTTCGGACCGTCCCCGGCGGCCGGTCGGTGCTTGAGGCAGTCGCCGGCGCAATATTTGAGATAGGGACAGTGAACACAGCGTTCATTCCACCTGCTTTTCTGTCTCCCGAAATTCTTGTACCGTTCGCTATTGATCATCATGTTCCACGAATCGGAAAAGATATTTCCCAACCGAAGTTCCGGTTCCACAAAAAAATCACAGGGATAAACATCCCCGTTGTGTTCAACCACAAAATACTGTCTGCAGTTCGTTCCCAGCGTACACATTGAAGTCCGGTTGTTGACCTCCAAGTCGAGAAGCGCGTCGAATGTCCTGATCGAGACCTTCCCGGTATCTCTTTCAAACCATCTGTCATAGACTCGGTTGAGAAAGGAGCCCCACTGTTCTCCCGTTATGGTCCACGGCAGAGGCTTTCCGTTTTCATCGAATTCCACGCAGGGAATGTATTGATGATAGAAAAACCCCAAACCGGTCAGATAGTCATAGACTTCCTCGGGATAATCGACATTGGCCCAGGTCGGCACCTGCTGGGTTTCCAGTTGCTGC
>CAZJBZ010000132.1:0-11006 GCA_964543975.1 uncultured Spirochaetales bacterium | reverse complement strand
GACCCGAAATATCGAGCGGTCCTGTTGTTCGCCGAATAGCCCGGCAACCAGTTCCGGAACAGTCCGGACCATCCGGTCTACAGGCAGCCTCCATCCGATTATTCCCGTAGACGCGGGGAAAAAGAGTCCCGGCCCGCAACGCAGCTCGCCTCCCACCGCTTCGAGCACCATTTCGGCATCGGCGACCCCGGATTTTACCCCGACATTGGAGATCTTATTGTTGATGATAACTCCCCTTGAAAAAGCCCCTTCAATTCTCTCCCTGCCGATGATAACGGGTGCGCCGGGAAACCGGTTTTTCGTAAATACCCCCGAAAACACCGACGTCGGTTCGTCGAGTACGATCGCGGAGAGATCCATGGGAAGCGGTTCCGGGATTTCCCGTTCCCGCGGGAAAAAGGTGAGCGAGGCAGCTGCCGCACGAAAGCCCTCCGGTAGCGACGAGCGCGCCTTTACCGCTTCGGTATATTCCTCTTTACAGTTATAACGGTCCATGATAATCAGTTATAGTACGCAAGCGCGGGTTGTTGCAAGAGAAAATTCCGGTATACTGTAGGGGGAGGTATCTATGGAATTTGAACAGTTAGTCGTTAAAACACGCAGCTACAGACGGTTCGATGAATCAGTCGGTATCGATAAAGAGACCCTTCTCCAGCTGGTCTCTTTGGCCCGCCGTTCACCGAGTGCGGCGAACAAACAGCCCTTGAAATATATCCTTTCATGCGAAACAGAGAAAAATAACGATATCTTCTCCTGTTTGGCTTGGGCCGGATATCTTACCGACTGGGAGGGACCTTCCGAGGGGGAACGCCCGACAGGGTACATCGTCATACTCAAGGACACCGAAATATCCGAAGAAGCGGAAGCGGATATGGGTATCGCGGCACAAACCATTCTCCTGGGGGCCACAGCCCTGGGATACGGAGGCTGTATGTTGGGCGCGATAAAACGGGAGCGGCTTCGAAAGCTGCTTTCGCTCGATGACCGATACGAGATCCTGCTCGTTGTCGCGCTCGGCAAACCGGTCGAACAGGTTGTTGTAGAAGATAAGCAGCCTGACCGGGACATCAAATATTGGAGAGATGAACACAACGTCCATCATGTCCCGAAACGGCCGTTGGATGAGCTGATTCTCCCATGATCCTGACCAATTTTCACACTCACTCATCGTTTTGCGACGGTAAGGGAAAACCGGAAGAGTATGTAAAAGCCGCCGTCGATAAGGGTTTCTCCGCGTTGGGCTTTTCCGCCCACGCGCCTCTGCCGAGACCTTCCGACTGGACACTCCAGCAGCACCAAATTCCGGAGTACATCACCGAAATAAACCGGCTCAAGGAAACGTACCGGGATACAATTGCTCTCTATTGTGGATTGGAGGTCGATTACATTCCCAACAAGATGGGCCCGGCCGACAAATCCATTACCGATCTCGATCCGGATTACGTTATCGGTTCCGTGCACACCTGGGAAGATCCGGAAACCGGCACCTATTACGGCATCGACGGGCCTGTTGATGAGTTTGAAAGGGTTTTTCACGGAATTTATGACGGAAACATGAAACGGCTGGTTAAAAACTACTATAAGCGGATAAGAGAACTTTTGATCAACCACCGACCGGACGTGCTTGGCCATTTTGATCTTGTTAAGTTGAGAAACAAAGGGGACCGCTACTATTCGGAATCCGACGATTGGTATAGAGAAGAAGTCATGCAAACGGTTGAGGAGCTGGCTGCCGCGGGATCGATAGTAGAGGTAAATACCGGCGGCATCAGCCGGGGAAAAGTCGACTCTTTTTATCCCTCCGACTGGATTATCGAAGTGTGTCATAGGAGAGCTGTCCCAATTACGGTAAGCTCGGATGCTCACAGGCCACAAGATGTTGACGGCTCGTTCGAAGACGCACGTCAAACAATTTTATCGATAGGGTATAGTGAGATCTCCATTCTAACGGAGGAGGGCTGGACCGCAACCACTCTATGATGATCGAGTATATGCTTGTTGCTCTCTTGTGCCTCTGTATTGTATTGACCGTCGTCATTCTTATCCTCGTTCTCTCTCGCGGAAACGGAGCGGACCGCTCTCATAGTGCGGAAACACTGCTGGAACAGCAGCGGGGACAGGTAGAGAAAATCCAAAATGATCTTGAAAAATTGGCCGGATTCTTTCTGGTCCCGCACACTCGGGGGAGTGTCGGAGAAACGCTTCTGGAGAACCTCCTTCACAACTGGCTCCCCGGTCACGCGTTTTCCACGCAATACAGTTTTCAATCGGGGGCGCGGGTCGACGCGATCGTCAGATTGGGCGACTATCTTGTCCCGATAGACGCTAAATTTCCCCTGGAAAGTCTTCGTCCTTTACTGGAGAAAAGCGCAAACGCCAAACCGCTTAGCGGGGAGATACGGCGGGCGGTTACCAACCATTTCGATTCCATCGCGGACAAATACATTCGGCCCCGGGAAGGGACCCTCCATTTCGCGTTGATGTATATTCCCTCCGAACGTATCTATTACCATCTCTTCGTAGAGACGGAAGGGCAAAGCGAACAGGAAGAACTGCTGCACGCGGCACTCAGCAAAGGTGTTGTCCCGGTCAGTCCATCCAACCTTTTTCTCTATCTGCAGACCGTGGCTTACGGTTTCCAAGGCTTCGCCACACCCGAAAAACAGCGAGAGCTGCTTCAAACCATCTATCAGCTGAAGACCGATTTTTCTCAATTCGTCAAATCGTTCTCTACCGCGGGCAATCATCTGAAAAACCTATCCAAATCGTTTGACGATTGCCGGGACAAAATTAACCATCTTGCCGGTATTATTGATAGGCTGGAACACAGCGAAAAGTGAATTATCAGAGATTGGACCGTTTTGCCGCGTACCGTTCGAATGAGAGGCCGGCGGTTTTTCGCCCCGCGTCACGCGCCCGAATTCCCTCAATTTTCTTCAACGGAAAAGGTGGCAAGAAGGGGTAAATGGTCGGAATACCCGTCCTTTCTTTCACTATCCCAACGGAAGGGACTTCCCTTCTCATTCAGAAGAAAATCGTTTTCCACCACGGAAAAGCTCTCGTATGTTACGCCCTTGTCATCGAACAGTGTGGAGGTGAGGAAAATATTATCTATTGTCTCCCATCCGCCTTTATAATAATAACTCCCCCCCGGTCCCTCCTCAGCCTTCCAATCGGCCCAGCAAGAAAAAAAACCAAGTTCGGTAATTTCATTCGTTCCCGCACCGCCACCGTCGGTAATGGTCATCTCCTCTGCCGAGAGAGAGAGGGACAACGATTTCTTATGATACGACTGGGGAAAATTCCCATTCCACGGTAAGAACGCGGTTTGGTAGGCCCCGTCTACTCTGCCATACTCATCCACACTCTCATTAAAATCTCCAACGATCACGATATCCATTGCAGGATGTTCCGAGAGAATATCCCGGCATCGACGATTGATGACTCCTGCCGCCTCTATCCGCAGCTGTTCGGTCTCCTCAGCTCCGCCCAATTTTGATTTCCAGTGATTATTAAAGATTACCAACTCTTCATCTCCGACTGCGATCCAACATTCGAGAATATTCCGGAGATTACGCGGTTCATCGACATAGATTTGATGGGCCTTGATCTCGGTGATGGGAAACCGGCTTAACACGGCGACATTGACGGCCGATCCGGAAGAGGGGACCAACGCGGAGTAGATGTATCGTTTTCCTTTCAGATAATCATTTCTCAAGGTATCCAGTGCGTTTTCGTTTTCCACCTCCTGCAGGGCAACGATGTCGGGACCGTGTCTGATTGCCGCAGTGATGACCTCGTTTATACGAATACATTTTGTATGAAAGTGCGCGGTCGACCACTCCCCTTCCGTAGGATCGAACTCGCTATATTCGGTGCCGTTATCAACATCATCAAAAAGGTTTTGAACATTGTAGGAAAGGATCGATAGTTCCCTCGTCACCGTACCGGGAAGCTGCAGCTTACAGCGGGCACACGAGATGAAACAACAAGGGAGCAATAAACCAATAGCTATGATTTTGAATGGTCGTTTCATAGTTTTTCCTCCTTCACCCTCTGTAATACACCGGAAATCGGGCTGCTGCTTCTAAGGAGGAACTATTTTTTTAAATCTTTTATGAGTATTCGGGCCTTTCGATAGGAAGCACCGTCGTGACGGCGATCGATCTTGTTGAGGAACCGCAGGGCCTCCTCATCCATATCCATTTTCGCATAAACTTGTCCCAAATGAAGAAGACTACGGGCGATATACCGCTCCGTTTCCGCTATTGAAGGATCAGCCAATTCATAGGCAGCGGTATACTCCCGGACCGCGCTCGGAAACTGAAGCAGATGGTATTCATAAATTTGACCTAAGGAAAAATGGATATCGCACATCAGTTCCAAAGGAAGCGGCCGGTAGGTGATTGTCTGCAAAGCAGACCTGTAAAACGGAACACTCTCTTCAAACATCCCCAGCCGATGGAGACATTTGGCATAGGAGAAAACAAACAGCGTATTGTGCGGGTATTGTTCGTATAATGATCGATAGAGTTCGAGCGGTCTCCTGTCCTCCTCATCTTCCGCCTCTATGATGCGGGCCTTGAGGTAACGAGCGATGGCGCGGAAGTAGAACCCGTCGTTTATCGCCCGGTCCAGTTTTGCGGTCGCTTCTCTCCATTTGGACCTGTTTTTGTAGTAGAGATAACAACCTTGTAGAAAGGCAGTGTCCCCCCGGTAGAGAGGATTTTTCTCCAATTGATCTATCTCGTAAATGCCATGCCGCAGGTGCGAGGCTGAGGCAAAAACCATACGTCTATCAAAATAATACATCGCCAGAAAAAGATGAGAACAGCCGGTGAAAAGCCGTTCCTCCGGCCGAGAATGGAGATCAAACGCTCCGAACTCTTCTATGGCGGTTTGTGCTGTTGCTTCAAACTCAGCCGCGCCCTCTTCAAGATAAGGGGAAAGGAGATACCGCCAATAGTGCTTATACGCCGACAGAAAAGTGGCGGCGCGGATTCTCTTCTTTTCCGATGATTCGTTCGCCAACAAATCGAGCTTTTCATCCGCAGAAGCAAACCGAAAACCGGTGATATCCTCAATAACAGTTCTTCTATCTTCACGAATCCGGTGGGGGGTCGGTCCCATTTGCGCGTAAGCCGGATGAGAGAGGACCAACCAGATAAACAGTGAAAAGAGTATTGGCGGTGACTTAAAAATCGAAAAAAACACGGAGCATCTGTTCCGATACGAGTGAATATCGCGGATCATAATTCGAAATAAGTTTTACCACGGGTATACCGATCTCAGGATCGGTCAGATCAATTATACCGACAAAAACATCATCTCCTAACATATTCAAGATCATTTTTATGTCGTCGGTAATCGAATCGGTTTCAACATTGATCAGTTCGGCGGACTCCGCTACAGGGAAACCGCACGGAAGCGGTTTCCTTTTTCCCGCTGTGTAATCCTCCACACGGTTTTGAAACTGGAAAATTTCATTCATCGCCCTGTAAGCGGTCATCTTCGGATTGAGACCGGCCGCCCCGCCGGAGTTAGGACTATGCTGTTTGGGGTCCCGAAATGCGGGGCTCGGCAGGAGCCGCCCGCCGGAGAGCTTCTTAAACTCCAACGGCCGGTAGGTATCGAATTCCCGATTAAACGGATATTGGAGCGCCGTAAACTTATAATATCTGGCCCCGTTCACAGCGAATGGGGCGGAGGGGAGAGGCGAGAGGACCAGCACGATCGAATTACCTATCCACTCCGCCGCTTCAGGGAAAAGGTCTCGGACAGGAACAATACGGCAGCTGTTCCATGGATCGGTCAGCGGGGTCCTCGTTTCAAGAAGTTCATGCAGACAGTGGAGCACAGCTTCTTCGTAGTTATTACCGGAGGCAAGACATTTTGTGTCCCGCATCTCTAAAAACGGCTTTATTGTATACCATTTGCCTTCCCTTAAATCAAGACAATCGTACTCCTCCCGTTCGAAGAGGTCCCACCGATAGAGGGACCACCGTTCGATGAACTCCATACAGCCGCCGGCCAGACACTGATTTTCAGACGGCCCTTTTCCTCCCATCCGAATGTCGGGAATTTTTCTGTCCCCTCTGCCGGGGTCCGACCGGCCTTGGTGCCGGTCCGCGCTCACCCGGTCCAAATACTCGATATCCAACTGTGAAATCCAAAAAAAGCGATCAAAATCCTTCGTTTGCAGCGTTAGTTTGACCCCGATACGTTCCACGGCTTCGAAAACGGTTTCCACTGTTTTTTCCGGCGGCACGCTCCGTTCACTCTCATCGGTCACCTTTGTCATTCTTTTTTCAAGTTCTATTTCCATATCTTGGTCCCCTACGACAATTGCCCGATCATCCGTTATTTAAGAGGTCCCCCTTACAAAAAAACGGCGAGCGGCGTTTTTTTTTCTCACAAAGCTTGGCCGGACCTTCCGGCATAGGTGTATGCGTAACAGCCGGCCTGACATAAACCTAGCGCATGCAGCGAACAGGTACGGCACTCAGTCATCATCGGCCTATTCTGCAGCGAAGCAACAGTCCGGTAATAGTCGGCCTCCAATCCATCCAAAGGACGAATCGGAGAGAACCGCAGGTCGTTATCCATAAGCACCATGCAGGGAGAATAGGAACCGTCCGGATGGAAAAGAATGTTGTTCGTACTGTGGTTTTTATCGATTTCACAGACATTCTTGACCTGTGTGTTCCGCAGGAGGTAGAAAAGCTCTTTCCGATTAAAGAAACAGAGTGGAAACGGCTTGGCAAAAACCAGCTTATACTCTCCCGTATACGAATGTCGATCCAAATAGGAACAGAGGGAGAGGATTTTCTCCTTATACCGTCGTAATTCTTCCAGCGGAACATAACGGTTGTTCCCTAAGGGATCGGGGAAAACAACGCTAAAGCTGAGAATGAAGTTCGGTGTTAACCGACGATACTTCTCCAAAAAATCCCAATCCCTTCTATCCGGGTCTTTCATATTGTACCGCAGCACCACGGTAATCCGGTTGTCTTCTGCCTCACGGATATTGGTCAGCACTGTTTCAAGCTGTTCAGGAGAATAAAAACGATCCCGCTCAATATGAAACGTGACTGCTTCAAACGAACTGCGATGAGCTATGTTCTTAAACCGTCGAGTATCGACCAGCCCGTTCGTTGCCAATGAGAAATAGAGTTCCCTTTTCCCCACTTCATCGATAAAGTCGAAAAGGTGTTCAAAAAGAGTCGGTTCACCGCCGAAAAAAGAGACCCTTTTGATCCCTTTCGCGCGCACCGTATCGAGAACCGCGGTAAATGTTTCAAAAGCCATATCGTGAGGATATTCCACCGCTAAGCGATGAGTGAAGCAGTAGTCGCAGTGCAGGTTGCACTGATAACTCGGCACAATGGTTATCTGTTTCGGATACCTTTTTTCCCTGCTCACTCTCTGCTGTTCCCTGAACTCTTCATAAAACTTCCGTTTATCACCTTGAAAAAGACGGTTACAATCAAGGTTGTCGATGCCTGGAAAGCCGGCCAATGCGGGGATGACCGGTTTTATATACTTCTCAGGCAGCTCCGCCATGTAGTCGGTAAATTGTTCGATCCTTTTCGGAGAAAAAAGCTCTTCGATGGGACAGGGTGTCCGAGGCACAGGTTTACCGTCCGAATCGTGTTCCGCTGTCTCGTGGGCCTGCCGTGTGATATGAGTCGTTCTTTTTTCGAACGCAAAGACCGGTTCCATCATCAGTACTTCCGCGGCCTTGGTCCTCACCGAGGGAGAGTGATCGAACATCAGCTTGAATACGGAAAGGGAACGGGAAAAATCGTACTCCTTCTTCATCAGATCGAGAGAGAGCAGTTTCAGATTTTCAAGAGAATCTCTATCGAACCGGTCCAAAGAAGGCCCGCTTCCGCCGCTTGGGGTGCGGTCAGGAGAACGGCGGAGCTCTTCAACTTCCCTTTTCACTTCCGCTATCCCGGTCTCCCCTTCCATCTTTTGCCAATCCCGCCACATTTTCCTGAAACCGGAGAGGTATTCTCCAATTTTTCGAAAAAATTTCGGTATATCGGTGGGCGCGATAACAAAAAAGATAATAAGGAAGAGAAGAATTTCGGCAAAACTGAGTTTAAACATCCGCGGGCTTCCCCCATTTAAACAGTGTACCGATGAGAATGCAGAGGGCGTAGAGGACTATCATAGGAACGGTCAACATTATTTGAGAAATAACGTCGGGAGGGGTCAAAATGCCCGCGAAAAGGAGAGTGACCGCGATAAAATACTTAAAAAACGAGATCAATTTCCGTAATTGGATGACCTTATAGTAGAGAAGGATGAGAAGAACAATGGGAAACTGAAGGCACAAACCGAACGCGATTAAAAATTGGAGGAAGAAGACGAGAAAGGCGTCGTAGGAGATAATTCTATTGAGTTGATTTGGAAAGAACTCTTGCGACTTCAAGAAATCGATCGAAAGAGGAAGGACCACCCTTAGAGCGAAATAGACGCCGCCTATGAACAGCAGAAAACCGGCGACGATCAAAGCGAATACCAAAGCCTTCTCCTGCTTGTAAAGTCCGGGCAGAATAAAGGCCAACACTTGATAGACCAAGAAAGGGATGGTGCAGAATAGACCTACCAAGACGGCAATTCTGAGCCGGGTGAGAAACGCCTCATAAATTTTAGTGACATAGAGATCTTCGGCTATGAGGGTCCGGAGAAGATCGAAGAGAGAGGGAAAGAGGAAGTAACCGCCTACCGAGAAAGCCGCGATAACAAGAAGCACCAGAAGCAGCCTTCGCCTCAATTCAAGAACATGCTGCTGAAACGTTAGTTCACTTTTAGATGTCATCACTGTCCACTGACGGTTGCGCCTCGGTTTACTATGAATTTGAGGAAAATTTCGAGGTTTTTTACTCTTTCTCGCTTTTTTCGGCGGGAGTATCGGAAGTATCGTCTTCTTCCTTTTCATCTTCGGAATGCAGCCCTTTTTTGAACTCCTTGATGCTCTCTCCGATTGAACGGCCGACTTTGGGAATTCGAGATGCCCCGAAAATGAGGATGATCACTCCGCCGAGAATCGCTATTTCACCTAATCCTATCATTGTTCTGTTTGTCTACTTTAATTACCAATAATAATTGGAATAATAGTTGTAGTAATCGGAATAGTAATAATAATTCGAATAGTATACCGAATAGTTATAGTAATAGTCGGAATAGTAGTTATAGTAGTCGTAATAATTGTCGTAAAAGAGGTCACACGATGAGGCGGCTACTACTCCAAAAGCCCCCGCACCGAATGTCGCTATTCGTTTTAACGCGTCCCTGCGGGACAGTGTCGGTTTTTCGTTGTTATTCTCTTCTTTCATGGATTACCTCCATCACCCTTATAAAGTAGAGTATATCTTCAAAAGCAAGTTTGTTCCATTGCTTTTTTACCGTTTTTAAAAGTTTTTTTGATTGGGCCTGTTTCCTCCGCAGACGGAGGAGGCATCTCCACCTTCATGCCGGTAATCGGTTCAAGGTACCGTTCCAGAAACCGCTTCACGAAACTGCAATTGACCGTCGGTTTGAGGAAAGACCGGTGCCCGATATAGGCATCCAGCGGGCAGCCTCCGTGACAGACACCCCAAAACCGGCAGTCTTTACAGTCGGTCACAGGAAGAACGGTCTGCCTCTCGGCGAGAGGGTCCCGCCGCGGATCGTGGAGGATCGCCTCGATCGAACGGTCCTTTATGCTGCCGTAGTCGATAAACTCAAAATCTCCCGCCCTTCCGCATTGTGAGGCCTCGCCGGTCGGTCCGATGTACAGCCAATGATAAGCACACCGGCCCGAATAATCGCACATAAGGTTCCCCTTCCCCTCTACCGCGTCGATAAAGGAGCTGATCGGCTTCAGCTGTGAAAATCTGTGCCGGTTTTCCCAATACAACGGAAACAGTTCTCCTAAGAAATCGGCGTATTCCTCCGGTGTAATATTGAGATGAAACTCATCACCGGAGTAGAGATAGATTTTATTGAAAATAGGGGGAGAGGTGGGGTTCATGTTTGTCAGGAAGTAGAACAGTTCCTTGGCGTGGTCTAAGGAACGTCGGTGGACTACATAGATGGTGCCCCAGGAAAGACCATTTTTTTCGACCAGTTCCGCGCCTCGAAAAAACTGTCTGTTGTAGTGGTCGGAATCGATCGACTTCCCGAAACCCCGAATATGAGGGAGAGGTTCGTAACTGCTTCCGATCCTGTCGATCCCCATCTCTTTGAAAACGTCGATCAACTCCTGGGTGATGACCGTGAGATTGGATTGGATAAGGTGCTCTATCCGGTCTTTGGTGGAAGGACAATGCTTCTCCTGAAACTCGAGTGCTTTTCTGAAGTAGGCCGGCCCTAACAGACACGGCTCTCCGCCGTGCCACGTCAACGTCATCTTTTCAGCCGGATTATCCGCGAGATATTCATTGACCCTGGAAAAAATAAGCTCGAGCAGATCGTAGCTCATTACAACGTCCTGATGTTTTTTTATTACTCCGCAGTAGAGACAATTAGAATTGCACTTCTCAATCGGCTTAAAGATTACAATTGCCACATCCGTTTCCTCAGCCTGTTGTTGTGGGTATATTCTGCCGCTTCCAATAGATCGGTAAAAAACTGCCGGCATTGCTCATTTTTTTCGCAGGTGTCCTCAAAACTGCCCCTGCAGACCCGCCATCCGGGACAGTAGGCGCACCGTTTGTTCTCGATAAAGTACGCTTCTTCACCCGATATGCTTTTCTTGTACCGCTCGTTCTCCTCGATCGTCTCCAACGCTTCAATGCCGGACGCGATATATTCCTCATCGGTCAGTTTTTTTCCGCTGAGAGCGATGTTCCCTTCGGCGTCCATATGGAGAAATTGAGTCGGATTATCGAAAGAGGGGGTGGTAAAATAGAGCGGTTCCCGCGGATTATAGTTCGAGACGGTGTAGTTAAACGGTTCGATGGGAGCATGATTTGCCGTTCCGTAGGTATCGTAATACAACAAATCGCTTATAT
>CAZJBZ010000131.1:0-11042 GCA_964543975.1 uncultured Spirochaetales bacterium | reverse complement strand
TATCACACCCGCTTTCGCGGATACCGCCGCCGGAAAGTGGCTGGTTGAAAACGGGTGGAAATTCGGCTTTTCGCTCTCCTATCCGGAAGGGATGGAAGAGCTGACCGGTTATATGCACGAAATATGGCATTATCGGTATATCACCAGAACCGGTACGGCGTTAGAACGCCATTTCTTCAACGGGATACAGCACTATCTGCTTATGTTTCTACACGAAAAAAGTTCTTTTTTCATGGAAAGGAGGCTGTCGAATTGAATCCGGTCCGGCCTGTCGATCGTCCTCATTATCGGGCCGGGATTGGAAGGACGACTCTAAACAAACTATGGAACTTCTCGCTCCCGCCGGAAATGTAGAAAAACTGAAATACGCCTACCTCTACGGAGCGGATGCCGCCTATATCGGCATTAAAAACTTTTCATTACGAGCAAAGGCCGACAACCTTTACGATCAGGAATACAAGATTATTCGAGAGATCAAAGGGGGGAAAAAGCTCTACGGTGCCCTCAATATCTATTTTCATGAAACGGATATGGACAGGCTGCGGGCTAGCCTCGACTACATTGGGGAATATCCTTTCGATGCCTTTATTATCAGTGATATAGGCTGTATAAATTTGCTGAAGGGGAAGTTTCCCGACACACCGCTGCACTTGAGTACACAGGCGAATTGCACCAATAGCGAGGCGGCAAAATTGTATAGAGACCTCGGTTTTACCCGCATCATACTCGGTCGGGAAGTAACCCTCAAAGAAATTGAAAAGATCAAAAAAGCCGTTCCAAATGTGGAGCTGGAGGCGTTTGTTCATGGCGCAATGTGTCTCGCCTATTCCGGACGATGTTTTCTCAGCAGTTATTTGGCCGGTCGGTCGGCAAATAAGGGATACTGTTCACATCCGTGCAGATGGAGCTATCGATATCTGGAGGAAGAGGAGCGGCCGGGAGAGTATTTCCCCGTTGTCGAAAACGATGGTTTTACCACAATTCTCAGTTCCAAAGATCTGTGCATGTTCGATCATTTGCAGGAGATGATTCAGGCTGGAATCGATTCCTTCAAAATAGAGGGAAGAATGAAATCGATTTATTATACCGCGTTGGTTACCAGATCTTACAGAAAAGCACTCGATGTTTTAATCAAGAATATAGATGAGGATTTATCTCCATTCCGGGAGGAATTAACAAAGGCGAGCCATCGAGAGTTCACCACCGGATTTTATTTTGATAAATCGGATGTCGAAATTCCTACCGAGAAATCGTACGTCGGAGACTACCAATTTGTAGCAGCCGTCTCTTCGATTACGGAAACCGGTCTTTTTAAACTCGATGTAAAAAACAAAATTAAAAGTGACGATCTGCTTGAATATATTGGTCCCGACATCTCATTCGTCCAGGACCATGGGTTTGTCCTCTTGGATGAGAACAACAATCCTCTCGAGAAAGTGAACCACGGGAGTTCTTGTTTTTTAAGAACTGACGCGTTATTAAAGCCGGGCTATATCATCAGAAAGCCGGTGATAGAGTAGACCGACCGCATAGTGCCGACCACCGGCATGACCGTCTAAACCATACGGACCGCGCCTTTGTCCGCCGAAGCCGCAAAGGCCGCGTACGATTTGAGCGCTTTCGATACCTCTCTTTTCCTTCCTCGAGGAGTATACCTCGACTCGTCCCGTGCCTCTTCATCCGAACGCCGTTTATCCAACTCTTCGGAGCTCATGAGTACTTGAATCGACCGTTCAGATATGTTTATCTCAATAACATCTCCGTCCCGAAGAAGTGCAATTGTCCCTTTTGAAGCCGCTTCCGGTGAAACATGGCCGATCGACAGACCGGAGGTGCCCCCGGAAAAACGTCCATCGGTTATCAATGCGCACTCTTTATCAAGATGCATCGATTTGATGTAGGAAGTGGGATAGAGCATTTCCTGCATACCGGGTCCTCCCTTCGGACCTTCATACCTGATTACGACGACATCCCCCGCTTTCACCTTTCCATCGAGTATACCGTCACAAGCCTGGTCCTGAGAATCAAATACCTTAGCGGTCCCTTTAAAACGGAAAATCGACGGATCGACACCCGCGGTTTTTACGATACATCCGTTTGCAGCCACGTTTCCGAAAAGGACCGCTAATCCTCCGTCCTTATAGTAACAGTGACCTACATCACGGACACACCCTTCCTTTCGGTCCTTATCGAGTGAATCATAGGAAATATCTTGTGATCCCAAAACAAGGTTTCTCCCCTTGTTGCCGGGCGCGCTCGAAAAAAGAGTAATCGCTTCATCGATGACTGTATTCCGCGTAATGTCGTAGGCATCAAGTGCCTCACCCAACGTCGGAAAATCGATCCTTGTAACTGACCGGTCGATAAGACCGGCCCGGTCCAGTTCTCCCATTATCGAAAGAATACCACCTGCTCGATTGACATCTTCCACATGATAGGAAGAGCTGGGCGCCACTTTACACAAACAGGGGACTTTCTTCGAAAGAATATCGATATCCTCCATTGTGAAATCTACTTCCGCTTCGCTTGCGATTGCCAGCAGATGAAGCACCGTATTTGTAGATCCACCCATAGCAATATCGAGTGTCATGGAGTTTAGAAAAGCCTGTTTCGTTGCAATCGAACGAGGAAGGACCGATTCATCGCCCTCTTCATAATACCGTAAAGCTAAATCAACGATGGTTTCTGCCGCTTTCTCGAATAACATCAATCTGTTCTTATGAGTTGCAACCACGGTACCGTTTCCCGGAAAGGCCAAGCCCAACGCCTCGTTAAGACAGTTCATCGAGTTGGCGGTAAACATGCCGGAACAGGAACCGCAGGTGGGACAGGCCGCCCGTTCCAATTCGGCTATTTTGTCATCTGAAACAGATTTATCGGCGCTTCGAACCATAGCATCAATAAGATCGACTTTTTCCTGACCATACACACCGGCTTCCATCGGTCCGCCGGAGACGAAAACCGTAGGAATATTCAGCCGCATCGCCGCCATCATCATTCCCGGTGTTATTTTGTCACAATTGCTGATACAGACCAAAGCGTCGATTCTGTGGGCGTTACTCATATACTCTACACTGTCGGCGATCAGTTCCCGCGACGGAAGTGAATAGAGCATCCCGTCATGACCCATCGCAATCCCGTCATCGATGGCAATGGTGTTAAATTCGGCTGCGAAACAGCCTCTCGCTTCAATGAGTGTTTTTATTTTTTGTCCTATCTCATGCAGATGAACATGACCGGGAACGAACTGGGTAAAAGAATTGGCGATTCCAATAATCGGTTTACGAAACTGTTCTTCCTTCATCCCGTTGGCGCGCCATAAACTTCTGGCACCTGCCATCCTCCTTTCCTTCATCGTCATAGCACTTCTCAATTCTTTTTTCATGGTTAACTCCCTTTTCTGTTCCGATCAAGCATTCAGATACAATCAAAAACGATCGTTAGTCGTTCATTTTTTTAAGCATTCTACTTGTGATGGCAGCGTATGATCAATAGAGGCAATTATAAAAATCACCAATCTAAAAGCGTTCAATTATGGGAATGAACCTATAGTACTCCTGTTCTATAGGCATAACACTTTGATCCAACCAAGCCGAACAGGACATCGATTCATACGAAGATTGTAATTCTTCTACAAGCTCCCCGGAGAGTATTTTGAGAGAACGCACTTGGTTCTCGAGAAGCCTATACAAATCCCGCAGTTCACCCCTCTGTTCCATTTTTCTAATCCGATCGTCCCATAGTGCGGTCACTATTTCTTTCATTCTTCGTAAGCAATGCCAAGCATCATCACACAATCGGACAAACTGTGTATAAATCTCTTCGGTTCGGTTTACAGTGGCATCATGAGAATAAGTCCCGTTACAATCGTAAGCTTTCTCCCCCCTAAAAGCCGAAACAGCTCCAATTTGCACCTGTTTCCATAAAAACTCCAAGGGAAGCCTCTTTATGGAAACAGTATTTGAAGAAAGGAAAGAATTCAATAAAATACCGGATACTTTTGATTGAGATAATGAAATAATATCCTCGAAGAGTTTCTCCTTAAATGAAGGCCCATCTTTCGTTTTATTCGATTCATGGGTCCGGGCGGATATAAGTGAAACAGTTCCCCATACTGTATCTTCAAATTGGCCGGAATTGCCCATTTTTTGAAGATGAGAAGCAGACATTATCCTTACGGCATCATTATTAAACGGCTCCTCGTTCTGTCTATCATCGAAAACAACAACACCATATCCATTATCACGAAGCGTCTCAATAAAGATTTTCGGAGATGAAAGCCCGGTAATGAAAAAACGCTGTACCTGGGGCAAAAGCGTTGCTATGTCCTCTAAAAACTCTTCAAGTAAAGGGACAAGAATTGTCGAGTCGCTGTGCCGGCCCGGATGGTGCTGTTTTAGCATCGCGTAACCAGGAAATTCAAACACATGAGCAACATCGGATACGGAGGGGAGAAACGGTATCAGTTCAATAGTGAGCTCTTCAGCTTTTTTTCCAAACTTGTCTATTACTTCTTCCGGAAATGAAAAGTCGGTGCACAGCCGAAAGTCTGTAGTCCAAGGATATGAACCGCCCCACTTCACAAGGAGGGTATTTATTTCCAATTCAGATAATTTGTCGAGTAAGGAAAGCAGATAATCCGGTTTGGGTTGAACCGTGGAAAAATCAATGTTGAGGGCCCTTACCTCAAAAAAAGGTCTCTCTGAAACATCTCCCGTCTTACTCTTCATCGGGATACTTATCAGCTATACTTTGAAGGTTGGGCAATACGTCAAAAAAAATGTCGATAAGATAAGGATCGAATTTTGTGCCGCTCAATTCTTCCATTGTCTTTAAAACATCGTCTTCCGACCACGCTTTTTTATAGACCCGTTTTGACCGCAGAGCATCATAAACATCGGCGATAGCAACAATCCGCCCTTCTAAAGGGATTTCTTCTTCTTTTTTCCCGACAGTGTTTCCGTTCTCATCCATCTCTACCGGATTACCTGTCTCAATATCCACTTTCCCGGGATAGCCGGTACCATCCCAATTCTCGTGATGATTTAACGCAACTACCTGGGCCATGTCATCGAATTCCGACTGTCGGTTGAGAAAGAGTTGAGCACCATGGAGGGTATGGGATTTCATAATCGTATATTCTTCATCCGTAAAACCTGCCGGTTTTTTCAAAATCAGATCGGAAATAGCCACTTTACCGACATCGTGAAGCATTGATGCCATTCTCATGGTATCCTTCGTTGTCTCAATCTCTTTTTTATCAAGACCCTGCTTATAGGCCCATTTTTCATAAATTTCAACCGCAAAACCGGCAACCCTGTTAACATGCGACCCGGTCTCCTTCGGATCGCGTAATTCCGCCATTTTGATCATTCGTAATAAAATTGCCCTCGTCATTTGAGCTCTCTGAAGCGCAACGGTCACATTGTTTGCGAAATGGGTAACGATGAGCTCATCATCCTGAGAAAAGGGCACTATATTGCCATCATCATCGAGGGAATTGATGATTTGGATCACCCCTAAAATATCACCCATATTTGTTTTCAGCGGAATAGTCAGATTGGATGTTGTTTTGTAATGGGACAATTTATCGAATTTTGGGTTAAAGGTGTAGGGCGCGTCTTCCGGTATAGAATAGACATCGGAAATATTCACTACTTCTCCGGTGGCGGCAGCATAACCGGAAATTGTCTTCTTGTTAATTGGAATACGAAAGACCGAATAGATAAGCTTTTCACCGGGAGGCAGCTCTTTTTGCTTCGTATCATTCTGAGCATAATAAATAACTAAATTATCACCTGATTTTATATAGATTGATCCCGCGTCCGCGTTTACCATCTTTCTTGTTTCATACAGGATCCTTTCCATCAAAATATCGAGGTCTTGTATTTTATTTAAATATGAGTCGAGACGAATTATTTCTTTGAGTTTATTGTAATCTTTTGACATTAATAAATAACCTGCATATCCTCCGGGATTGTAAATGCTCCCTGCCGAATAACCCTGTATGGGTTTTGAGTTACGTCGAGAACGGTGGAAGGTAGAGAAACGGTTAAATCACCACCATCGACGATCGCATCAACAAGCGGTTCGAAAATATTGATTATTTTCTTTATCCGAATCATCGGCTCTTCACCGCTTCTGTTCACACTTGTTGAGATAAGCGGTTCCCCGATTTTGTCCAATATTGTACTCAAAAAAACGTCATCGGGCACCCGCAAACCAATTTTCTCCCCTTCCTGATCGTTAACGATGAGAGTCAAGGGGCCTGGCCATAAATGAAGCAGGCAATTATCGATTTTTTTACTAATGTAATTATATATCTCGTGTCCGGATTTTATCAACCGCAAATACTTTTTTTCTCCGGAATTGCTTTTTACCGCTCGTATCTTCTCCTCTGCTTCCGGTCCGATCCCGGTAAAACCATATATGGTATCACACGGCAGTATACAGATACCGCCCCTTTTTAGAATAGTGATCAATGACTCATCTCGTACCGCTTCTTTTTTTGGTATTACCATCCGTCTTACCTTTTATACTATTTAATAAGAAATATGCAACTATTCCTACAATGATTGCAGATGCCCTAAAAATGGGCTTTAGATTCTTCTCTTCTTCACTGAATTTAACAACTTTTCCTACCGCGTAAAAGTTCTTTTTGCTTGTAAACCCATCAACTTTCATTATTCTTTCATTTTGGTCAAAATAGCCAAGCGCTCGAGCATAAACTTTTATCGTCTCGGAATCGTGTTTCAATGTCTCCATCTGTGATTTCAATTCTTTGTTGAGTTTTGAAAGATTGACATTGTTCTCGATAAGCCGTGAATGGTAATTATTTAGTTTTTGAAGTGAAAAAAAACCGGAACTTCCCCAGAAAAGAATTAAGAGAGAATACAGAACAAAACCGATATAAACTGAAAGAAGGAGACGAAAACTTCGTTTCATATTAGATTTTACGGAGTGTTTGCTTTAATTCTTAAGCAGGTTTGCTCTACAAAACTCATATATTGACAGGTATAGAAGCTTTGTTTACATTAGAATTAAGGTAAATAGTGGGGTACAATATACCGATAATGGGTTTGATGAATACCTATTATCTTAGGAGCAAATCATGAAAAATAATGAAGAAAGAGTATTTGCTCAGAACACCTCTACTTCTATTCCACCTCTGCCGACCGATGAAGAATTGGAGAAATACGGTGTCTGGGTTAAAGCAGGACCGGAAGATGTCTCCGATGAAATTAGTCAAGAGAGTGTCGAAGAGGAAGAGCCGTTTTCATTAAAGGATTTAGACGCTCCTGAAGAATTGGCGGAAGAAAACTACCTAACGGAAGAAGAGGAAAATCTGTTAGGTGATTTAGAAGATGAAATACCGGATGAAGAGTCTTTATTCGAAGAAACGTCTCTACCTGAAGAATCTTCCTTTGAAGAAGAGAGTTTTGAAACCGATATAGACAATCTTGATATTCCTGAAGAGACAACTATTACTGATGAAGATGAAGAATCTGAAGAGGATGAACTGATAGAAATTCCGCTTGAAAGTGAAACGGAAGAACCGTCAGCCGCTGAAACTCAGGACGATGAAGTAGAGGTAGAATTAGAGTTTGAAGAACCTGAGTTTGAAACGGAAGATTTAGTCGATATTTCCGAAGAAGAGCTTCCGGAAGAAGAGGACTACAACCTTCAGGAAGAGGAACTTGCGGAAGAAATCACACTTGAAGATTCTACCCTTCCCTCTGCAAATGAAAATCTGGAAGAAATCGATATCGAGGAGCTTCAGCAATCGGATTTTGGGGAAGAGCTTCCTGAATTAGAAGTTGATGAACCGGAGGAAGAAATTCTTGAACTGGAGAAAGGAGAAGAGTCTACTCCAGAAGAAATAACCGAACAACCGTCTTATCAAAGCGACAAGGAAACGTCATCATCTATTCTCTTAAAAATAGAACAAGAATTATTAACCATAAAAGAAGAACTTTCATCGCTTAAGACTGAACTGTCCAATCTCAGAACCACTGAAACTGCTAAAGAACCGGATTTGGATGTTCCGCAGAATGAAGAACCGGGAGGCTTTTTTGAAGAAGATGAGGATGAAACAATTGCATTGACCGGGGACGAATTGGACAATATCCTCAATACCGCGGAGATTACCGAAGAAGATGTTGAATCCACCGAAGTGCCGGAAGAAGATATCTTTTTTGAAGAGCTTACGGAGGAGGCGGCGGCTGAAGAAGAAGTTCTTGCCGATGATGAAACCCTTACCGGTGAGGAATTGGATAATATTCTTAACACAGCTGAAATAACTGAAGCACCTACCGATTTTTTTGAAAGCGAAGACCAACCTTTAGATCAACTTTCCGAACAAGCACTCTCCTCAACGGAGCTGACCGAAGAAGAACAGGAGGAATTAGAAAGTGTGCCTGAATTGACCTCGCAAAAAAGCGATTTAGAAATACCAGGGGTCGAGGAAACGATCGAATCCACTCCTACTCGGGAACATGATTCGGAAGAAGCGGTTTTAAAGGAAAATGAACTTATTGATGAAATAGATAAAGATATAGCAGATGAAGAGGAAGAACCTTTAGATATAATCAGTGAGCACGAAGAGAGACTTGCCGATGAAATGGAGCTTGATGAAATTGAGCCGGAAGAACCGGAAGTAGAAATTGAAGATGAATTGGAATTGGAAATTACAAGTGGAACCGAACCGATTTCGGAAAGTGAAGATGAAAGCGATTTTGAAATGCCGAACTTAGAAATTGATGAATCTGAAGATTTATACACTGACAACTCTGGACCGGCAGTAGCTGAAATCGAATCTGAACCCACAAAGTCGGAAGAAATACCTGAAGTTGATTTAGAGGAACCTTTTGAAGTAAACGAAGATGAAATTGATCTTGATGAGGAAAGCCTCGGACCTATTACCGAAGAAGAAATTGAAGAACCGGAAGGGCCTGTGGCGGAAGCCCCTGAGGAAGAAGAGTTGAGCAGCGAAGAGCCCGACGAGAAAGGGGAAATCGAGCTCGAAGAACCCGAGACCGAGGAAATCAGTCCGGAGGCCCCCGAGGAAGAGGAAGAGCTCGCCATGGAGGGACCGGAAGAAGAGTTCGGCGCCCCGGAGGCAGCGGAACCGGAAGTCCCCGCTTTGGAAACCGGTCCGCCTGTCGAAGAAGCGTTCGAGGACGAGCTCGATTTAGGTGATATTTCCTTCGAAGAGGAGCCCGAGGATGCTCTCGAACCCGAAGAACCTGAAACCGAACCCCACGATGAAGAAGAGTTGAGCAGCGAAGAGCCCGACGAGAAAGGGGAAATCGAGCTCGAAGAACCCGAGACCGAGGAAATCAGTCCGGAGGCCCCCGAGGAAGAGGAAGAGCTCGCCATGGAGGGACCGGAAGAAGAGTTCGGCGCCCCGGAGGCAGCGGAACCGGAAGTCCCCGCTTTGGAAACCGGTCCGCCTGTCGAAGAAGCGTTCGAGGACGAGCTCGATTTAGGTGATATTTCCTTCGAAGAGGAGCCCGAGGATGCTCTCGAACCCGAAGAACCTGAAACCGAACCCCACGATGAAGAAGAGTTGAGCAGCGAAGAGCCCGACGAGAAAGGGGAAATCGAGCTCGAAGAACCCGAGACCGAGGAAATCAGTCCGGAGGCCCCCGAGGAAGAGGAAGAAGAAATTACGGCTGAAATACCCGAATCTCTAAAAGGTGAATTAAAAACTGTTCTCTCCTATATGGATCAGCTTCTAGAATCGCTGCCTGAAGAAAAAATCCAAGAATTCGCACGTTCCGAACATTTTTCAGTTTATAAAAAACTTTTCGATGAATTAGGATTATCTATATAATGGGATTACTAGAAAAAGCCGCGGATTTACGAAATAAAAAGAAGAATGACGGATTAATAAAAAAAGCGGAAGAATTTTCCGGTCCTGCAGAAAAACAGATAAAAAAAAAACGTCTGAAGAGACGGAATACAATTGGTACAAAGTAACTGATTTTTTCCACTCTCAACAAGACGGCCATCAGGCAGATACAACTAACTCGTCTAAACAACCACCGCAATCCATTTTTATAAATGAATTTAAATTGTTAAACAATATAAAAAATATCTATCACGATATCGAAGCTCCCGTTCGTTTATTTTCAATCCTCAAGAAACAATTGGCCATTACAAAGGGAACAATCCTTATACTTGATGTAGACCGCAACATCTATCTTCCGTGGGCATCGACAGGACTAGACCCGACCACGATGCATCGACTTAGATTAACTGATAAAGAGTTACGTAGTTTGGTTATCTCAGATAATGGAAATTATCGATTGGTTACAGGAAAACAACTCGACATCTTCAAGCCATATTTTTCAATAAGAGAATTTTCAATACTGGAAAGAGTTCTCCTTCTGCCCATTTCCTACAATCATAAGCCTATTGCCTTTCTTTTAATGACCGATTCTCTCCTCTTCGAATATGGTGAAAATGAAATTTCAGAGTTTTTTAAAAAGGTCCATGAACCGATTAGGTCTCTTATTGTAGCCTCTCGCCAGGAAA
Organism: uncultured Spirochaetales bacterium; assembly: GCA_964543975.1. GTDB lineage: Bacteria > Spirochaetota > Spirochaetia > SPDA01 > CAZJBZ01 > CAZJBZ01. The sequence goes on along the minus strand of CAZJBZ010000131.1, from coordinate 503 downwards.
AATTAGAAAGATTACAGTATAATCTCTATTATTCGAAAGCTAACGTATTAGAAGAACTTTCAAAGATGGTCCAATACGCGTATACCGCCCAAAAACATCTCTTAACCATTTCGTTACCGCTCGATTCAATAATTAACCATATTTTGGAGACAATTAGCGATGCCGAACCATACAGGGTAAAAGAAGATGTTATAAAGATACTGGCTTCAATGATTCCCGGAAACGGAAAAGTTTTTCCTGCGAAAGAAAATAATGTCATTCTCGCACTTTCACAGAAAACAACTCCCAATCCGAAACTACTCATACATCAAATGATATTTGCTTTGAAAGGTTTTTTTCACCTTCTCGAAGGTTTGCCTGATGTAGATTACCAGGTCCGTATCTATCCGCAAGATGGTGATAATGTAAACGATCTTCTTACCGGACTTCTGTAATAAAAATGAAACCATTGATAGATTCTGCTGCGGTTTTTCATATAATCATAACACATTTGGTATGAAAAC
>CAZJBZ010000130.1:8228-11149 GCA_964543975.1 uncultured Spirochaetales bacterium | reverse complement strand
CAGGCCACAAACATCGCCCGTAAGATGGTCGTAGAATGGGGTATGAGCAATGATCTCGGGTTTATCGCATTCGGACAAGAAGATGAACCGATCTTTCTCGGAAAAGAGATTGCTCGTCATAAAGATTATTCCGAGGACACGGCACGGAAAATTGACGATGAAGTCGAAAGAATATTAAAAGAGTGCATGGCGGATGTAGAGAAGGTTCTAAACGAACATCTTGATCAATTAAAGCTTTTAGCGGAAACATTGGTTGAGAAAGAGACGTTGGATGATCGCGAGATAAGAGTACTTATTGGACTCCCTCCTTTGAAACATGAAGATCAACAGTAAGCTTCTTGTTATAGTCGGCTTTGTAGTCATTCTCTGTTTGGGCTGCACAACCACTCAAGAGTCGGAGTATGAGCCTCCGGCCTTGAGTGAAGTTACGGTAGAACAACTCAATAACCTCATTGAGAATGATTCACCTTTTACCGCGATTCAGGATATATCGGCTTTGCGGAAAGAAGAGCGCGGAATAGACGAGCAAGAACTTAATACTCTCTATGAACGAGCTTTAGAAAAAGTGGAAACAATTTTTCATAATTCGGTAAAAGAGCGAGCGTATGATAGGGCCGTTTCCATTTACAAATCCGGTCGGGTACTGGGAATAAAAACCAGATTCGACGGATGGGATGAGAAAAGACTGTTCATCGAGATGGCCGAATATACGGCGAGGGAGGGAAGCCCTGTAGCTGCTTTGGTTTTTTTTATGCGCGCGCTTGATTACGGTGAGATAGCTGAAGAGAAGCTGCTCCGTTTCGGTGATTTGTCCATGCAGGAGAACCATCTGGCTTGTCTTCGGAAATTAGTTGTACGAATGGAAAAACAGGGATTGAAAGTCCCTCAAACCTATTACGATACGTTACAGGACAGGCCCGGACCGAAGGAGATGCTTCAGGGAACGGTCACCGTATGGGTAGATAAAGGGATGAAGATCGAAAGCGGCATCGGATACCCGGACCGGGTAATCGGAAGCGGTTTCTTCATCGATAAACGGGGATACCTTATTACCAATTATCACGTGATCGCAAGTGAAGTAGACCCGGAATACGAAGGTTACTCTCGATTATTTGTCAAACTGTCTCAATCCGCCGATGAAAAAATTCCGGCAAAAGTAGTCGGCTATGACCGGGTTTTTGATATTGCACTATTGAGGGTCCAGACTACCCCGCCTTACACATTCTCATTTGGAGAGACGGAAACGTTCACTCCCGGTGAAAAAATCTATGCTATCGGTTCTCCCGGCGGGCTGGAGAATACAGTCACCTCAGGCATTGTTTCCGCTACAGGCAGGAGGTTCCTGCAGATGGGAGACGCCATGCAGGTCGATGTTCCCATCAATCCCGGCAACAGCGGCGGTCCTCTTTTGAATGAAAAAGGAGAATTGATCGGTGTTGTATTCGCGGGTGTGGAACAGTATGAAGGAATCAATTTTGCCATACCCGGGCATTGGGTGAATGATATACTGCCGGCACTCTATGAGGGAGGAGAGGTAAAACACAACTGGCTGGGGGCGGCAGTTTACCTTTCCAAGCAGGGACTCGAGGTTTTATATACTCTTCCCGGTTCTCCGGCTTATCGGGCCGGACTCCGTAACGGAGACAGAATCAGTTCAATTAATGGAAAACAGTACGATACCATTCGGGATGTTCAACAATTCTTTCTCTCCCTCGAGGAAGAATCATTGGTCAATATGAAATGGTCAAGAGACGAGAAGGAATATTCGGGGATGGTTTCTCTACGTGAAAGACCAATCAGACCGATGGATGTCGCGTTGAAACGGGATGTCAAAGAAAACCTCTTTATTCCCCTCTTCGGAATGAAAATCCAAGAAACAGGGCCATTATTCTGGGGAAACAATTATATCGTAAAAAAAGTATATCCCGGTTTTATCGCCGATGAAACCGGAATTTCGGAAAATGATCCCCTGAGCATTATTAAATGGCAAGTTAATAAAGACCTTCGCATAGCAATACTCCAGATTTTTATCAAGAAACGTAAAGCAGGCTTTATGCAGAAAGCAATCCAACTTGCGGCATATCTGGAAGTCGATTATTTTATCTAGTATGTACCATTCGAGGTTGAAAGTTTGCAGGGAACAAAGATCCTCATTGTAGAGGATGAAAATATTGTTGCTCTCGATATGATGAACCGGTTGCGGCAATTCGGTTATGATGTGGTCTCTAAAGCAAGTAACGGTCAAACCGCGCTTAAAGCCGTCGAAGAGAAGACACCCGATCTTGTTCTTATGGATATAAAGCTGAGTGGACCGATAGACGGTATCACTACTGCTGAAAAAATAAGAGAAATCGCCGATGTTCCCGTCATTTTCATCACCGCGTACGCCGATAAAGAGACGCTCAACCGGGCGAAAGTAACGGACGCGTTCGGTTATTTAATTAAACCGTACAATGACCGTGAGTTGTACACGAATATTGAAATCGCTCTCTATAAACACACGATGGAAAGGAGAGTGAAGGAGAGTGAACAGTGGTTGGAGGTCACTCTGAATAGTATCACCGACGGAGTCATCGCTACCAACAAAGACAACACAGTCCGTTTTATGAATCCTGCTGCCGAAACATTAAGCGGGTACTCGGTTTCGGAGAGCAGGGGCCGAGATATCAATACGATCTGTGAACTTTTGGACGATGCAGAGTATTCCTCACTATTGGGGATAGATTCATCACCCGTTGCAATTCACAATTACTTTCTCCGTTCGAAGTCGGGAGAGGCTATTCCTATTGAGATGCAAAAAGCCTCTATCGGCAGTGAAAAAGATGATATCGGCGGATCGGTATATGTTTTTCGCGATATTTCGGAGCGAAGAGCTTTTGAACTGGAACTTGAAAAAGCGCGGATAAAGGCTGAAGCTGCCA
>CAZJBZ010000130.1:6373-8218 GCA_964543975.1 uncultured Spirochaetales bacterium | reverse complement strand
GAGCTTCGTACACCGTTAAACAGTATTATTGGTATGTCCGAACTCTGTTTAACGGCTGAAAACGATAAAGAAATTCCGGAATACCTCTCTATTGTGAAGGAAGCCGGTGTTAATCTGCTTTCATTGATTAATTCTATTCTCGATTACTCCACTTTTGAATCCGGAAAGATGACAATTACGAAAAACCCATTTAAACCGACTATTCTTTTGCAACGAGTGATTGATCAATTCATACCCAGGCTGCGGCAAAAAAAACTTCGCTCAACTCTGCTTATTAAGCCGGGTGTACCTCATATCCTTGTCGGTGATGAGGCGGTGTTACGGAAGATTGTAACCCATCTTGTCGATAACGCGGTAAAGTTTACTTCAATTGGAGAGGTCCTCGTCCACCTCTCTCTGTTTGACACAGACAGAATTCATATAGAAGTAAGAGATACAGGTGTCGGCCTGGACGAACAGGAAAAGGAAAGAGTTTTCTCAGCTTTCACTCAGGCGGATGAATCGTATACAAGAAAATTCGGCGGTCCCGGATTAGGATTATCAATTGTTAAAAATATGGTCGATTTTTACAGAGGATCTATCTGGGTGAATAGTCAAAAAAATGAGGGTAGTGATTTTCATGTGGTTGTTCCTTTCGACTCGGGTAGCGGTGATGTTTTTGAAGAACCTTTTGAATGTATTCGAGATTTTACCGACGGTCAGGTATTTACTCTTTGTCCCTCGACCGATGCAGTAACGGTCATAAAAACAATTAAAGACTTAGCAGGCCAAGGAGAATATGATAAAGTTGAAGAGGTAATAGTTAGCGTAAAAGACGAATGGGAGAAGCACCATCCTGAAATGGTGGAAGTGCTCTTTAAGCTTGTATTGGCCGCCCGGAGAGAGGATATTGATGGATTGTATACTGTGCTTGATTTGTGTAAACGATTATTATGATGTATTCTAAAACATAACATGAGTAATCCTAAAATTGTTGTTGTTGAAGATGAAAATATTGTCGCTCTTGACTTAAAAAATCAGCTGGAAAAGAATAATTACACTGTGCAGGCGATCTTTAGTTCAGGAGAGGGGGTCCTGGAAGATATTCCATCACTTTCTCCTGATCTCGTTCTTATGGATATTAAACTTCAAGGTAAAATGGACGGTGTGGAGACTGCTCGCCGTATACGAAATAACTATAAAATCCCTGTTGTTTTTATCACGGCATTTGCGGATGAAACTACATTCGAGCGCGCGAAAAACATCGATCCGTTTGGTTATATTATCAAACCTTTTGAAGAACGAATTTTGCGTACGACTATAGAAATGGCTCTTTATAAAGCCAAAATAGACAAAAAACTTGTTGAAAGTGAAGAACGATATAGAAATTTTTTTGAAGAGGACCTGTCGGGAGATTTTGTGGCGGCTAAAGACGGTAGACTTCAGGAATGCAATAGCGCGTTTATGAGGATGTTCGCGTTCGATTCTCGAAAAGATGCATTACAGACGAATATCAATCAACTTTTTAATTGTCAAGAAGACAGAGACCTTTTTTGGAAAAGACTTCAGGAGAATAAAAAGCTCCAACTAATGGAGCTTACCTTACAGAAAGATGTGTATGAAACTATTGATGTTTTGGCTAATGTTATCGGGACCTTCAATGGGGGGGAGTTATTGGAAATTAAAGGGTATCTGATCGATACCACCGAAAGAAAAAAGCTTGAAGAGCAGCTGCGGCAGTCACAAAAGATGGAGGCGATTGGACGGCTTGCCGGCGGAATAGCGCATGATTTCAATAACATTCTTGCGGCAGTGGGGAATCTTGATCTCTTGGCTCTGGAGGATTTACCGGCAGACAGTCAGGCC
>CAZJBZ010000130.1:0-6363 GCA_964543975.1 uncultured Spirochaetales bacterium | reverse complement strand
ACCGTCATCTTAGGCTATTCAACGATGATGAATGAGAAGATTAAAGAGGAGGAACCGGTCGATCAGGATATTGAAGGTATACGGAAGGCTGCCAAGAAGGCGGTAAATTTGACACGCCAACTCTTGGTATTTAGCAGAAAACATACCTTAAAACCGCGTCTTGTGGAAATAAACAAACTGATTACCGATATGGAAAAAATGCTCCGGAGATTGATTCATGAAAATATTAGCATGAACCTGTTTTTAGATTCGGACAACTCGTTTGTCTATATTGATCCGGGCCAAATGGAGCAGGTGTTGATCAATCTCGCCGTGAACGCCAAAGACGCGATGCCTAATGGCGGCAAATTATTGATCAACACCGGTAGTTATTATCCCGATGAAAACGAAAAGAAGATGAAAGAACTTGATGGCGACAGCTATGTGAATATTACCATTCAAGATACTGGAATCGGCATTGAAAAAAAGTACCTTCAAAAAATATTCGAACCTTTCTTTACAACCAAAGCGGAAGAACAGGGCACGGGTTTAGGCCTTTCAACTGTATACGCGATTATCACGCAAAGCGGCGGCCGGATAGAAGTACATAGCGAAGTGGATAAAGGCACCCTCTTTTCTCTTTATTTGCCTAAAGTTGAAAAATCGAAGGATACAAGTACCCTTTCGGTGGATAAGCAGAACGATGCCGTGGGAACGGAAACAATTATTGTTGTTGAAGATGATGATAACGTGAGAGAATTGATCGTTAAGGTCCTCTCTCGGAAAGGGTACCAGATATTGGAAGCAAAGAATGCAGGGGAAGCACTGCTACATTTTGAAAAAAGTGAAGAGAATATTCACATGCTGATAACCGATATTGTTCTTCCGTTAATGAGCGGGGAAGAATTAGCGGAACGATTACAAAAAAGTCAACCTTCCGTTAAAATATTATTTATTTCGGGATATTCGAACCAGGCATTGCGTGCCCACAATAACCCGCCGGTTACGGTTTTTCCTTTTATTCAAAAACCTTTTGAGATTGAGTACTTCACGAATAAAGTGCGAGAAGTACTCGATTCGTAGTTTTCCTTATCAACACAATTGATGGAAAGAGTAGGTGGATCCATTCATGGAGAGAAATAGCAGAATACGCAATTTTTGCATTATCGCGCATATCGATCACGGAAAATCAACCTTGGCCGATAGATTCATAGAACGTGCTCATATAGTGGATGAGAGAAAGTTCAAAGAACAGATACTCGATAGCATGGATATTGAAAGGGAGCGGGGCATTTCGATAAAATCGCACGCTATTTCTATCCCGTATAAAAGCGAGAGCGGAGACGAGTATACGCTCAATCTTGTGGATACACCGGGACATGTCGACTTTTCGTATGAGGTTTCTCGTGCGATTACTTCCTGCGAGGGAGCTCTACTGTTAGTTGATGCAAGTCAGGGAGCACAGGCCCAGACATTTTCTAATCTATTTTTGGCAATGGAACATGATTTGGAAATAATCCCTGTCATTAATAAGATCGATTTACCCAGCGCGGACATCGAGGGTGTTAAACACCAGATAGAGCATGATTTGGGAATTGAGTCGGAAAAGGCTGTTTTGGTTTCCGCGAAAACCGGACAGGGTATCGTTAAATTGATGGAAGTTTTAATCCGAGATATTCCGGTACCTTTAGGAAAGGCCGATAATAGCCTTAAGGCGCTCATATTCGACAGCAATTACGACGCATACAGGGGCGTGGTCATCAATGTGCGGGTTTTTGAAGGTACTTTGCGTACCGGTCAAAGAATTAAATTGTACGCTTCGGGTGCGGTATATACAATCGAGGAAACTGGAATATTCCGCATTGGAATGGAGAAGAATAGCGCGCTTTATGCCGGAGATGTGGGATATATTATTGCAGGTATAAAACAGATTTCCGATATTGATATCGGTGATACGGTAACGGATGCGGAAAAACCGTGTGAGAGTCCTCTCCCCGGTTTTAAACGGGTAAAGCCGGTTGTTTTTTCTTCGATTTATCCTGAAAACGCCAATGATTATGACGAATTACACACAGCGCTTGAAAAATTGACATTGAATGATAGCTCTTTGGAATATGAAAAAGATTCGTCGGCAGCGTTGGGATTCGGTTTTAAGTGTGGATTTCTCGGGTTACTACACCTGGAAGTGGTACAGGAAAGGCTGGAGCGGGAGTTTGATCTTTCTATTGTCCTTACCGCACCATCGGTAACCTATCGAATAGCGTTGAACAGCGGAGAGGAAATCGAAATCAACAGTTCTCAAGACTTTCCGGATCCTGCGAATATTCTTTATACCCAAGAGCCATATATCCTTGCAACCATAATCACACCTACCGATTACCTGGGCAGTGTTATCCAGCTTTGTCTGGAAAAAAGGGGCTATCAAAAGAATATGGTATATCTTGATGAGAAAAGGGTAGAGATGTCTTTTGAAATGCCTTTGTCGGACGTTTTGTTTGATTTTTATGATAGATTAAAATCAATCAGCAGGGGCTTTGCCTCTTTCGATTATGAGGTAACGGAATATAAAGAGACGAATCTTGTTAAGCTGGATATTCTTGTCGCGGGGAAGCCTGTAGATGCTCTTTCCCAATTAGTGTTCCAAGATAACGCCCAGAGTAGAGGCAGACATATCTGCAAAAAATTAAAAGAAGAAATTCCCAGACATCAGTTTAAAGTTCCGATACAGGCCGCAATAAATAAACAGATTATCGCTCGAGAGACCGTATCCGCGCTGCGTAAGGATGTGACCGCGAAATGTTATGGAGGGGATATTAGCAGAAAAAGGAAACTTTTAGAGAAGCAGAAAGAAGGGAAGAAGAAGATGAAAATGATCGGTAATGTGGAATTACCTCAGACCGCGTTCCTTTCCGTGTTAAAAACACCCGAGGACTAAGTGCCGGCAATTATCGATAAGCCGTTTATATCGGTATAAAGAGACAAGGACCCGTTTAATGAAAGTTGGTCCGGTCGACGGGAGCGGGTTTGGGTCGGGATAATGGCTGAAAACGTAATCAATCGTTTTCAAAGTTTCAATCAGTGTTTGATCAGTTTCTCGGTTTTGTTTTTTCGACAGATGACGTTTTCCTAAGATGATCGCCCGGTCGATATTGTTTTTTTCCTCTTCTAAAAACGATAGGACAACCTGCGGATCGAGAGAAGTTTCGGTTGTCGCATTGTTGGCATCGTTTTGTTTCCCCTTTACGAGAGTTTCGTCCATCGGACGGGCGCCTGTATTAATGCCGCCGCTGTCCATATCGTAGACTCTATCGGCCGTTTGTATAAGGTCTCCCAATTCTTGTACATAGGAGAGAAGCACACTATCGGACCAGACGGTTTTTCCGTTTTTATCCTTCGTTTTTTGAAGAGGTCGATTAATAGAATGACTGTAAAGATTGAGTGGATGGAAACGGTCGCAGTTAAGGAGCATTTCGGTGTGGGAAATGGTTCCGCGACTGTGAGGTTTACCGAGAGAGTAGCTGAAGTTCAAACCTGTTATAAAAATCGGTTCCGTGGTCAACTGCAATGAAAGATAGCACGCCACTACGCCCACCGAGCCTAAAGGAGGAACGGAATAGATGTTCAACCGTCCTCTTTTCAATCGCTTCAAAAGCGATGCCTCGGTCGCCAGGGAAACAAAGAAATATTTCGGACCTTTAAGAAGAGTGAGCACGGCCGGATGGGATGTCAGGTCACAAAAAACAGGAACTGTTACATCGCTGCAACCTATGAAGTCTTTGATATTGATAAATTGAGCTTCAACAACACAAACGGCATCCGGAACAATCCCCGAAGCAATGAGGACGGGAAGTGCCGTATCAACACAAAGAATAAAAACCTGTTTCCGCATCCGAGAGAGCAGAGGGAGTGAAGTTTCAAGCGATTCGCCCGCGCCGACGACGACGACGGGTTTATTCACATTTACAGACGCTAAATGATGACCTGTACAAAGGTGATGCAAATTCCGGAATATATTCCGGAACCACAATTCCGCCAGGTGTATGGTGGTTATTTTGTTGCGCCAGAAACGGCGTATTTCCGTTTCAACTGCCGTGAACAGCGCGTTATATTGTTTTGTATCGAGTGAGTAACCCCTGCTGGTCCGAACGAGGACAGCTTTTCTATAATTCCACATTCCGATCTCGTTCAGGACATGACTGATTGCCGGCGGGCTGTCGACCCTAACATACGAAATACGCGGATTATCGTAGAGAGTGGGGTTTACGTTCCGGATCGAAAGGGCCATTAATGTTTGATCGGTTTCGACGCAGAGAAGGTGGGAATCGGGTGGAAGCTTGTTAAGAAGCTCCTTAACTCCATAAAAGAGGAGAGGTGAGGGAATGAAGACTATTGCCTTTCGAGGAAGAACGACCGATTCGACACGTCGTTCGGCGGACGAACAAGGTTTCTCCGGAGAGTAGAGATATTTACCTTTATACAGTATGGTATGGCCCTCGTCCGTTTCGATGAGACGCGGGACTTCGTTCATCATCCCTCTTTTTGCGGCATAAAATATTTGTAGAAGGTTTGGTTGAAGTTATTCTCCAATTTGTCGGAATTGAGAAAATAATTTCTTAAATCTTGATCTCTATATTGTTGGACGATGAATTGAAAGTAGGTATCGATTTGTTCTACCTGCTGTTCAGGAGCTTCCCGCTGTTCTTCAAACTGAAGAAGAACGATTTTTTTATCCAAGACAATCGGTTCGGAAATGTCTCCAGTACTAAGCGAGAAAGCTTGAATGAAAAATTCTTCATTATACGAAGCACTGTTGAGTAGCGAGGCTTCTCCAATCGTTGTTACTTGTTTAAGGAAAAAGACATTGCCATGGTTGATTGGGAAAAAATCGGTAAGACGAGTCGTTCTATCATGTATTGTCGAGGCTTGATCAAAAGTTGTTGTGAGTGCTGTTTCTCGAAATTCATTTGCCATAGTGACAAAATAGTCTTCTATTTTTCCCGCTTCAAAACGCTCCATATACCTTCTTACCTGTTGCCGCACCTCTTCATCAGTGAAATCCGGTTGTTGGACGGCTTCATCACAACGATAAATAAACCACATATCATTGTATTCGATGAGGCTGCTCACTTCTCCCGGTTCAAGGTTGAAAACTTCTTGTAACGCCTCTTCATCGGGAAAATCACCCTGCATTTCAAAGTAGGTTTGCCATCCCATTTCCCCGCCCTTTTCAGCATACGAATCAACCGATTGCGTTTGGGCGAGATTTTCGAACCCTGCCTGTTCATTCCGCAACTGTTCTAAAATCGTTTCGGCCTCTTTTTCACTGCTCTTTATTGCGATTCTGCTTAGTTGTATCTGTTGAAAAAGATAAGAATTTTCTTCTCCGTACGCGATTACTTCTTCAAGCGGATATTCATCAAATGTATAAAGAATGAATTTAAACCTTCGCTCCGGTGTTGACATCGTTTTTAAAAACTCTTTTTCGGCGTTACTGTCATACTGGCGTTCGAAAAAATCTTCTCTAAATTGCTCTTCCTTCAAGTTTTCCCTGTAGAGTTGCCTTGTTACGTACTTCTCCTGATTGGGTGTGGCGTTGTACAATTCCTCACTAAACTGCCCGTTTTGCACATATGGACCGTATTGAGCCAAACTTTTGTCGATTAAATCGTCGGTTACAGAGAGTCCGCTCTTTTCAACTTCATGTAAAATTCCAACATGGACAACGGTTCGTTGGAAAGCTTCCCTCCACACTTGATATGCCTGACCGACAATATCGTCGGAAGAGCTGCTTTGTCTAATCTGCTCTCCAAGTATATCTTTTTGTCTGGAAAGGTAGTTCCCCGGCCGAAATTGGATCTCTTTATCTGCGTATGAACCAAAAATAACGCTCTGTTGGCTGCCTAATCTTCCTGCAACGGGCGTTCCGACAAAGGTGACAACGATGATGACGAGTATAATAAAACTAAATACGTAAAGAAGAGAATTGCTTTTTTTCTTCTCCTCTGAAGGTTTTTTTTCACTATCACCTTTTTGTCTTTTTGTTCTTCGTATTTCACGTGAAGGCATTTTTTTTCCTTATACAGTTGTAAATGAGAGTTTTCGCAACAGTACCATAGGATTTTAACGCGTGTCAATTGCAGACAATGTTACGGGTCCATTTAAATGGTTTCAATCGTCGCTTCCATGCGCTCCGATGATTTTTTTATCAAAAAATAATAGTCGTTATGACGTCAATTCTCTTGACAAGGGAGTGAGAGTTGTTTATATTGAATCCTCAAAGATCGGGGCTCAGAGCCCTTTGTTGAAAAATCAGGGGGGCGTGGCGAAGATGGTTATCGCGCCGGCCTGTCAAGCCGGAGGACGCGGGTTCAAGTCCCGTCGCTC
>CAZJBZ010000129.1:0-11165 GCA_964543975.1 uncultured Spirochaetales bacterium | reverse complement strand
GTAACCTTTGATTCCGGCGGGATCAGCATCAAACCGTCTGCGAACATGGACCAGAAAAGAAATTACCCGTTCATACGCCGCCCTTTTGCGGTTCAAGGAACGAATGGCTGAAGATCACGAAGAGATGTAAACACCTCTTGACAGTGAGTGTATCTCCTCTGTATGCTACAGGAAAGTGCGTGAAACGTGGGGGTGTAGCTCAGTTGGTAGAGTGCGTGAATGGCATTCACGAGGTCACGGGTTCGACTCCCGTCACCTCCACTTATAATTCATATGAGTAGTGAACAAAATACGAACAGCGGCGGAATTTTCTCCGGAGAAATGGATCCCGAAATCGCGGATTTGATGGGGATAGAGCAGGAAACGAAGAGTGAGTCGAGGCCGGATTTTAACGATCTGTTCGATGAAGAGAAACCGGAACAGCAGGCTCCGGAAGAGCTCGACTTAAAGAAAGAAAGTTTTCCGGAAATTTCCAGATTCGAAGACAAACCAAAACCCTATTTTCAAAATAAAGATTACTATAAGCAGCTTCTCTCGGGCGAGGGTGAAGAGTCTAAAAAGGTCCATGACCTCTTATCGAAGTTTCTTAAGGCGGAAGATCCGAAGGACAGGTCGATGTTCCGCAGTAAGCTTATCCCCGCCTATTGGAACCTGGCACAGCGCGTAGCAGGTCGTGTCTCTACCAATCTTCCCATGCCTAAGGTGCTTCTTCTCCGGTTTGGTGTGCTTCTCCCGACACTTATTTCAAAAGAACAACGATTGATGCTCTCAAAGGTACTATTCGAGAATGAGATAGGAGAACCGGTCCATTACATCGATGAATGGATGAAGATGATCGCTCAGGGGCGGGTTTCTTCATCTTCAACCGATGAAACGAAAGTTGTAAAAAAGAATGAAAATCGGAAGGTTTTCACACAACTCGAGAAAGCGAGGGGGCAGCGTGACGTACAACTCGGTCTGGTGAAGGGAAAAATCGCGGACATGGAAACGTTGGAAAACCAGCTGAAGGATTATGCCGCTACGCTGATACAGCATGAAATGAGGCCCGGGTTTGAAGGCCTCAAGGACGCTTTTTCTCCCGCGCAAAAAGACGCTTTGAGTGAGGCGATGGACGCTTTACGAAAATTGAGTCAGCTCGATAAAGAGCTGTCATCCCTCTATAGAGAGCTCGACGATGCAATCGGGAAATATAAAGAGCTTAAGGAAAAAGCGGACGAGGTCGGTGTCGACGATAACGTCGATACCGAGACCATCACGAAAGAGTTCAATACCGTTCGTCAGATGGCAAAGCTGTGTGTCGGACGGCAGGGGAACCATCTGCCCATTCTGATGAAACAGTATTTCAGGGCGACGATGAGCGATATGGCCACCCGGGAAAACGTCATTAAGCAGCTGACCGACATTGAAGCAATCGATCCCGGTTTATTTCAAAGGACCTTTAAAAGACAGACCAATCGAATCGTACCGCATATTATTCTGGTCCCCTGTTACGGAGATAAAGGTATTTGTTGGGAACCGTTCGAACGGTTCAACCGTGCTACCAGTCGAGGAAGAATCGCCCTTCCCATGTATCCTAAGGACCTGCGCGCCGCCGTACTGTCCGCCGTGGCCGATCTTCGATGGCAGGTCGCCAAGGAGAAGGCGCAACACTACTGGATGGAAGAGGGACTGACCGGAAAGTACTACCAGTGGTTTACCGAGAAAAAAATGCGCGGTGATGTTCGTGAAGCCTTTATCCAGGATTATATCCTCTGGATAATGAAAGAGAGCGAGGGGACACAGAAACTCGATCGTGAGGTCAGAGGGGTTTTCTGGCGGAACATACCTTTCCCGCGGGAGATTAAAGATAAACTGAAAAACAGAGGGTTCGTCTACTCGGAACTTTATAAAAAAGACAACAATATCGCAATGTCGGACGGTTATTAAATCGACAACGAGCGGTCGACGGATAGTGGTCTGAAGCTGAAGCCCCTGTGCGATGTTGCCTGTTGCCGCGTCTACTTCTTTTTTCTGAATATCGGATGAAAATATTTTTCCATATCTATTTTAGTGGTAAGCCATTTTACCAGTTTATGATAGATAAGGAATGCCCCTACGATTGATCCGAAAAAAACGATGACGATTGCAATTGTAACCAACCCTTGAGAAGCATCATCCATCGGTAAAAGTGAGATTATGAAAAGTCCTAAGACGATTAACAGCACCATAATAAGAAGATTGACCACTGTTGCCCCCAAAATAAAAAGGGCGGTATTCGCTTTCTTATTCATCTTTGTCTGTTCCCTCCTGAAAAAAAAATGTGATAATTAAAATGATACCGGCAACAACCACGCTCGCATCGGCCACATTGAAGGTCGGCCATCGTTCCAACCCAAAGATACCGAAAAATTTCACATCGAGAAAATCAACCACTCCCAACGGTCTGAAGATACGGTCAATCAGATTACCGATGCCTCCGGCCAAAACCGCGGCGATCGACCAGCGTTGGACCCGGTTCAGTGTATCGTTTCTAAAATAGTAAACCACAAGAAGCACCACAATAACAATAGGAAGGCCCGTAAACAGGATGGATCGGAACGTTTCGGAGAGGTTCCCGCCCATACTGAAGGCTATTCCAAGATTTCTCGTGTGAACGATACGGAGTACGCCGTTCAAGAGTGAAAAACCTATCGTATACAGTTCGATGTTTTGGACAATAATGAACTTGGTTATGTGGTCTGCCGCAAGCAGAACGGCGGTTAATATGAAAGGGGTCAACAGTTGTCGGGTTTCTTTCGTCACTAATTCGGTTCCTTTGTAAAAAAATTTTGTATTACAGGCCGGTCGGTATATCGAAAAATCGGGTTTCGATTGAGAGCTCACGAGCGGTTTTTTCGGCAACTTGTCGGACCCCCCACACCTCCGTTGCGTAGTGCCCTCCGGAGATAAGGTTTAATCCGCCTTCTAAACAGTAGTGGTAGATTTGATGCGATATTTCTCCGGTAATAAAGAGATCGAGTTTCTCCTCGATCGCTTCATACGCTTCAGTTGCCGCTCCTCCGGAAACAACTCCCACGGAGGTTATCTCTTTTGTGCCGAACGGCAGAATCCCCAGGCAATCCTCCTTTTTAAGAGAAAGAAGGTCGAGGACCGAGTCGATGGTGTGAGGTTCCTGAAATACGCCTTTGAACCCGATATCGGTCCCCCTATAGTTACCGAAGGGCGTGACCTCTTCAAGTCCCAGAGCACGGACCATACCCGCGTTATTGCCCACCTCGGGATGCATGTCCAGCGGTAAATGCGCGGCGTATAGTGCCATATTATGCCGCAAGAGAAAGTTTACGCGATCGTAGAGGATACCGGTCACGGCGGCCGGCTTCCCCCAGAAAAGTCCGTGATGCACCACGAGTATGTCCGCCTGCCACTCTGCTGCCTGCTTAAATGAGTCGAGACAAGCATCAACGGCAAAGGCTATTCTCTCTACAGGGCTTTCGTCTTTGCCGACTTGGATGCCGTTGAGTGAATTGTCGCTCCTTGCCATCTCTTCTATTGCTAAAAAGCCGCGGAAATAGGCGTCTATCTCTGTTAATCGCATTCAAGTATTATAAACAGAAGCGGGTTTTTTTCAAGGGAGGCAATTGCCCGATATTCCTCTTTTTTTATTGTACCATAAACAGGTGCTTTTGTCATACGGTAAAGTAATTCGGATTACCCGGTTCCGGCTTGACAACGGTTTTCTCATCTCAATATAGTAGAGAATGGATTTCTTATGAATTATGATCACTATCGTGTCCCCGCGGAGGACACTACCTACACGTTCGATGCCGCCGGCATAGAATCTCTTAAAACAGTTTCGGTCCATGATGATGGTTTTGGGCAGCCGAGAGCGGTAACGGCGCTGCGACAGGGAATGGGCATAAAGGCAAAAGGATACAATATCTTTGTCTCCGGAAAATCAGGCACCGGCCGCCATTCGATTGTCAAAAAGATTGTGGAGGAGAGCTTCCGGAAACGTGAGACTACAAAAGATGTCGCCTATGTCCACAATTTTAGGAACGCTTACAGGCCTGCCGTTCTCTACTTCGATCCGGGCAGGGCCGCTGAGTTCAAGCGGGCCGTCCATCGATTGGTTGAAAGTCTAAAAACAATCGTAAAAGCGAAACTCGAAAATGACGCCTTCCTCGAACAGCGGGATGAAATTATTGCAGTCGTGGAAGCACATGAGAACCGGGTCCTCGCGGAATTTGAAGCCCGGTTGAGAAAGGACAATTTTGAGATTATCCACGTTCAGGAGGGAGAGACAAAAGCGACCGACATCGCTCCCAGGTTTGAAGGCTCCCGGACTACCTTTCAAGAATTGCAGAATAAACTGGCCGACGGTTTACTCACCGAATCGGAGTTCAATCGCATGA
The DNA here is from genome assembly GCA_964543975.1 of uncultured Spirochaetales bacterium. GTDB lineage: Bacteria > Spirochaetota > Spirochaetia > SPDA01 > CAZJBZ01 > CAZJBZ01. Next base: position 6,774 of record CAZJBZ010000129.1, on the reverse strand, counting down.
GGGAAAACTATTTTTTTTATATGGATGAGATGAAGCATATCTTTAAAGATTTGAGAGACACACGGACAACGATGGAAGAAGAACTCGACGCGCTGCGCAAAGAGACGGTCCGGCCGGATATTCATATAGAAATTGAACGTGTTCGGGAACACTTTCACGATGAGAAGACAAACCGCTACCTAACCGACCTTGAAGAGGACCTCCTCGTAAACCTCTATCTTTTTACGGCCGAGGACCGTTTCAGTGACGAGCAGGGAAATCCGGCTTTTATACGTTACGGGGTCAACGTGCTCGTTAATAATGAAGGACAAAAGCAGCCGCCTGTCATTTTTGAAAATCACCCTCGTTATTCCAATTTGTTCGGTACTATCGAGTCTCATTCCGATTTTGGCGGAGAAGTACGCACCAGTTTTATGATGATTCGAGCGGGCTCCCTTCTCAACGCTTCGGGAGGAGTTCTCGTGCTCCAATTGGAAGACCTCTTGCGGGAAGAGAGGGTGTGGACCGACCTGAAACGGGTCCTGCAGACGGGGAGTCTGGAAATTCAACAGAACAGAGGACCGCTGCAGCCGGCGGGTAAAGGCATTAAACCGGAACCGATACAAATCGATGTCAAAATAATCGTCATAGCGGATGAGGGGATGTACGAGTACCTCTATAATCGGGAATCGGATTTTCACGAACTTTTCAGACTGCCCGCGGAATTCGATACGGTCATGCCGCGCAGCCATGAAAACACGGTTCGGCTTTACCGCTATTTACTTCAAACTGCCGAAAAAAACGGTACAAGAGCTCTGACCGATGAAGGGGCCGCCACTGTGCTTACCTATGCCGTGAGAAAGAGTGAACAAAAGGACACATTGACGGCCGACCTCTCTTCTCTCTCCGGATTGATTGTCGAAGCCGATTATTGGGCTGAAAGTATCGGTAAAACTGAAATCGACCGGGAGGCGGTAGAGAGGGCGGTAAACGGGCGGTGCTATTTGTCCGATTTACCGGAGGAGAAACTGGATGAGTTGATTCTATCCGGAGAACTGCAGATTGATGTAGACGGGACTAAGGTCGGCAGAATAAACGGCTTAGGGCTTTATGAACGAGGGTATTACACCTTCGGTCGTCCTGTAGGCATTACCGCCTGTGTTGCACCGGGAGAGCAGGGGATTATCAACATAGAACGCGAAGCCGGTCTCTCGGGAGAAGCGCACGATAAGGGGGTGCTCATCCTGGAAGGATTTGTCAGCAGCAGGTTCGCACGGCATTTTCCCCTTTCGATGTACGCGACCCTCTGTTTTGATCAGTCGAATGAAGGAATAGACGGGGATTCCGCCTCTTCGGCCGAACTTTACGCTCTGTTGAGCGCTTTGGCCGGTCTCCCTCTGCGTCAGGATATGGCGGTTACCGGAAGTGTGAATCAAAACGGAGATGTACAGTCGGTAAGCGGGATTAATGAAAAGGTGGAAGGGTTTTATCGTATCTGTGCAAAAAAAGGACTCCTCGGAACACAGGGTGTCATTATCCCGAAAACAAATAGAAACAATCTTGTCTTAAAGCCGTCTATCCGGGATGCTGTCGAGAAAGGCCGTTTCCATATATTCGCGGTAGAAACGGTGGACCAGGGCATGGAGATATTGACCGGTAAGAACGCGGGAACACGAAAAAGCGGCAAAGGCTATCCGTCCGATTCTATTAATGGCATAATTGAAAAAGTACTCAAAGAAATGGCTGAGAGTATGCGCCGATGTGGTAAAAGCTGAATATGGTTCTTGACCTCAACAAAGTGGCCGTTTATCTCGAAGATATTGCGTACGGTTTTAGCGCCGATTTAGTTGATCTGATAGTTATTATAGCCTCTCTTCTTCTCTTCACCGTACTCCTCATAGCAATTTACCTCCTGCGCCGGCGGCAGCGTAAACAACGATATCGGGAACAGTCCGAACAAGCTTTTGAAAAATGGGTCGGAAAAGCCGGATTAACACCGGAAGAACGGGAGGCCGCGGAAAAACTTGCCGAACTCTATTCACCCGACGGAACTCGAAAGCACCTAATTCTGGAAAATCAGGGGGTGTTCAACAGCGCGGTGAGAACACTGGAACCGACCGATGATGACCTGGAAAAAATTCGATCTCTTCGTCTTAAACTGAAGTTTAAAGATCATACCGAGAAATCGGTTTCCTCCACGATAGAACTTGGTCCCGGTCAGCATCTCTATATCGTAACCGGGAAAAACGAAAAGCCCATACATGGTCGAATCAAAGATCAAAAACCGGAGGGTATGGTTGTCGAGTATAAAACGGAGAAACGGACCATTGAAAAAGGAAGAAAGGTCAACGTTCTCTTCCATCGGGGAAGCGGAGTCTATTCCTTTTTATCAAAGGTTGTAGAATCCGGTGCCGGTACAGCCGTCTTCGAACACTCGGATACTATCGCGAAAGCCCAAAGAAGAAACTACTATCGACGACGATTGGATATGCCGGCGGAAGTGTGGAAAGAAGGCATGGAGCGGGAACAGAAATACTGCGGACACCTTTTTGATTTGGGAGGGGGCGGGGCCGGCGTCGATTTCCATTCACAGCCTCCCGGATTTTCCGAAGGAGACCGGTATGTCATCAATCTCCGATTGCCGGACGCGGAAAGCTTGCGGGTAGCCGGGACGGTGGTCCGGGTCTCGAAAAACGGGAAAAGAGTGCACTTCGAGTTTCAATCCATGCCTGAAGGGAAACGTGACGGAATAATGAAGCAGGTGCTGCAAGGTTAGCGGTCCGCCAATCCCTGCAGCCGGCAATGCGTAAAGTAGGCTGTGGAAATTCCTGCCCTGCGTCAGCTGCTCTTGACAATGCATCCCTTACATTTATACTACAAAAAAGAGAGCAAAGGTTTTTGCGGAACCTTGTTTTTAGCGAAATCCTCTGCAATGTTAAAAAGGTGGAACGATAATGCCCCCAAAAGTAGATGATGAGAAAATCAAGAAGGCCGCCCACAGTTCCCAGCCGCTTGCAATCAAGACGTATACCTTGCCGCATGAAACAGAGGTCTACCTTGAACAAGTGCTGACTGTTTTCTTAAAAGAATTCGGGTTGGAGCAGCTTAAAGATCAACTTGCCTACTGCATGCGGGAACTGGCGGTAAATGCAAAAAAGGCAAACACAAAGAGGGTCTATTTTTCAGAGCTTAATCTAGATATTGACGATAAGTCCGATTATGAGCTTGGTATGAAAAACTTCAAGGAAGAAACCCTCGATAATATAAACCATTATCTTCAGAAACAGAAAGAAGAAGGGTTGTACGTGAAAGTTGTCTTCCATTCGAAGGGGAAGTCGTTTGCCCTCTCAATCCACAACAATGTAGAGATTACCCGAAAAGAACAGATGCGGGTCTACGATAGAATAGCCCGCTCTCGCGCGTTTGAATCAATGGAAGAAGCGTTTTCCACCGTTCTCGACGATAGTGAGGGGGCCGGATTAGGACTGGTCATCCTCATCCTGATGTTGAAGAAATTGGGGCTCAATGAGGAAGCCTTCGAGATCGACGTCGAAAACGGAGAGACTGTAGCCAGGATTACGGTCCCCTTTTCAGAGCTCCATCTGGAAAACCTCGATGTGCTCTCCCGAAAAATCGTATCCGAAATCGACAAACTACCTCAATTCCCCGATAACATCGTCCAACTGCAGAGGCTTATTTCGGACCCCGATTCAGAAATTGCCGATATTGCCCGCCAGATCAGTACCGATCCTTCATTGACTGCGGACCTGTTGAAGGTTGTTAATTCGGCCCAGTTTATGCTTCCGAAAAGGGTGGACAACATCGTGGAAGCGGTAAAATTGGTCGGATTGCGCGGTTTAAAGAATCTGCTCTACTCATACGGGACCCAAAAGATATTGACCGAAGGGACCGCGGGTTTGTGGGAGCACTCCTACCGCACGGCATACTACGCCTATAATCTGGCCCGCAATCTGCGTAAGAAGGAGTTTCTCGATGACGCTTATGTCGGCGGCATTCTTCACGATATGGGTAAAATCGTTTTTTCAAATGTTCATCCGCATCTCTTGGATAAGATTACCGGATTCGTTAAGGAGCGGGGCATAAATCGGGACATCTTTGAAGATTTATCCGCGGGGCTCAACCATGCCGAAATAGGCGGCATGATAGCCGAGAAATGGAACTTTCCCGATTCTCTCGTAGAGGCAATCCGATATCATCACGAGCCGGAACGGTGTTCCAAGGAATATAGACCCGTCGTTTATACTATCTATCTTGCCAATGCAATCTGCAACATCGAAGAGGGCATAGTGGAGTCTGAGCTTATCGATAAAAGGGCCCTGTCACTTTTCAACATCAAATCAGAAGAACAACTTCTCTCCATCCAGCAACGATTGTATACCGCCTTTAACAAAGAGCGTTCGCGATCACAGGAAGAAAACGGCATAGAGGGGTGAGCCCTTCGCACAAGAGGGCTTCGCGTTAATTGCCTCAGTTGTCTCGAGTAATGTCGGTTTGCGCAATTTGTGCTTGACGCATCCCTTCTTATATAGTATTTTTCTAATATAATACAAATAAGGAGTGATTCATATGGCCGTTATCGTTTATTCTACCCCTACATGCTCCTATTGTAATATGGTAAAGGATTATTTTAAAAAACAGAAAGTTCCTTTCACCGATTATAATGTTGCCCAGAATCTTGCTAAAGCCGATGAAATGGTCAAGAAATCCGGACAGATGGGGGTACCGGTTGTGGACATTCACGGAAAAATTATTGTCGGTTTTAATCAGTCTGAGATTGATAAAGCACTAAAGCGCTAATATTGCTTCAGGACGGAATACCGACGATACTTTACAATACCGAAAGCGACCGACGCGTTTTCAGCAGTCTAATTTCCTAATGCTAATCATGGGGCCTCTTCCACAATGGGGGACATTAGCAGGCGATTGCCTGCATGGTAAGGCGGCTTAGAAAGCCTGTTTCAACAACAAATAGATATCGTCGGAGGTGATCGGTTCGGGTAAATAGGCTAACCCCTCGAAGGTCCGCACGGTATCGATAACGGAAGCAAGCTCTTCGAACTTCAGCTCATAATCGCTCAATCGAAGAGGGAGCCTGAGTGAGGCGATAAGATGGCGGATGTATTCAACCATGTATTTGGCGGATTCCAGCAGTCCGGAACGGGTGGTTTCCCCGATTGCTGCTCCCACGGCTGCGATTTTTTCCGGGTTTATGTTGACTCCGTAATCAATAATGTGCGGAAGCAGGACCGTCGCAATACCGGCCTGTGGAATATGGAATTTCGCACTAATAACGTTGGAGAGCGCGGTCCCGATACCGGGATAAGACATGGAGAGGCCGAGAGCGCTTAAGACACCCGCCTGCGCTGTAAATCTCCGCAGATTAATATTCCCCGGTTCTTCGCTCAACCGCCTAATATTGGAGATGAGCGGGGAGAATGATTCGAGAAAGAGCATATCGGTCAAAAAATTACTCTTTTTCGAAAGATACCCTTCCAAAGAACTCAAGAACGTGTCGAACATCGTTGTAACTGTGTATTTTGCCGAAAGTGTCGTTGCGAAAGAGGGATCGATGAGCACTTCATTGGGGAAACTGTTCAATATCAGCTTTTTTGCGCTCCTGTCTCTGGCATCCACGATCAACGCGCGGTCGGTGAACATCATTGGATTACGGCATGTTGTGGGCAGCTCGATGTAGGGAAGAGTCTGTTCGTCGAATGGCTCTCCCGAGAGGAAAGAGTCAAAATCGGTGTCATGTACCGCCATTTTCGCCGTGCATTTGGCGACCGAAAGAGCATGCACACCGCCTAAGCCGATAATCATTTGCGATTGGCTGACCTTTGCCATATCGGCTGCCCTTACAACCGCTCTGCTTGTGACGTCTGAGGGAATTTCGTCGAATACAATACATTGTAACCCTTTGGTTTCCAGTAATGAACGTATCCTTTTTGTGTGGTCGAGTTCGGTCAATATGTCGTCAGCCACAAGGAGGGCCCGCGTGCCGTATTCGGCAGCAATGATTCCAAGACGATCGATTGCGTTAAGCGAGAGATACACTTTACTCGGTAAATGAAATGTCAGGTCGGGCATGCTGTCTCCTTACCGATAAGAACTCGTCATGATAATAGCACATTGGTGTGAGATAAACAAAAAAAGCAGAGAAAAACTACTGTTTCTCTGCCCCTATCGGTTAAAATCGTTACTAAATGGTATGGAGAGGGTATTAAATATTAAACATATCCATTAGCTTGTCCGCGACGGAATCGATGACTTTATCGGATATGTACGACGGGTCCTTTAATTTCTCTTTGACCTCAGCTACCTTGTCGGCCCGAACATCGGAGGTTTTCTTGACCTCTTCCGATGCCTTGTATAGTTCTCCCATGCTCTTAGCTTCCGCTGAAACATCAATCGAGTCGGACCTGTCCTTTTTTACAGGCTTGGTAGTTTTTTCAGTTTTATTGTATTTCGAAACAGGATCAACTGGTCCTAATCCCTCTATCGTCATAACAGAACCTACCTTTCATTTTGAAGTATCGACATATTCATTATAGACATTAACTCTTTTTCTTACCAGAGAGATAAACAGAAAACTCTCCTTTTATCGAACTTCTTTCGGAAAAATTCTCTAATACCTCTACGATGTTGCCGCATATAAATTCTTCGTGCATCTTTGTCATTTCACGTCCAATACAAACATACTGTTTAGCATTACAATCGGCAATATCCTTTAATACTTTTACTATTCTATGAGGAGATTCGAAAAAAATCGCCCCC
>CAZJBZ010000128.1:0-11173 GCA_964543975.1 uncultured Spirochaetales bacterium | reverse complement strand
CGTCGGAACTACAAATTTTACGGCTACGATATAAAAATGTTGGATGAATTTTATAAAATAGCCGCGGAAAACGGGTGGTAATGGTATGGAAAGCCAAACGAAAGCTAGGAGTTTCGTAGAGAACGTCGTCGTTATTGCCATATTATTGGTCTTAGTCCAGACCTTTTTAGAGGATTTCGCGGTTATCCGGGAATGGAGCTGGGACATTCGCAAGATCTTACTGGTTACCGGTTTTTGTTTCGATCTTTTCTTTACGATAGAGTTTTTTACCAGACTCTTTTACGCGATTATCGACAACAAAGTAGGCGATTATCTCTTCCACAGAAGAGGATGGATCGATTTTCTGGCCTCTATTCCTCTGCTTCTTCTCAATTCCGGTCCGGCAGCATTGGCGCTTGTGATAGGAGGAAGTTCGGCTTTCGGGATTGGCGGATTCCTGAACGTTCTCAAGGTGGTAAAAGCTATTAGGATAGCCAGGATTCTCCGATTGTTGCGCGTCTTGAAGATATTTAAACAGATCAAATATGCCGATTCCAAAATGGCGCAGCGTCATATTGCGATGATTACCGGCATCACGATAACGGTTTTCGTGTTCATCATTTTCTTTGTAACGGTACTCTCGCCTGTATTGGGTCTGCCGACGGTCGACAAGGCCTTCAGGAATGATTTCAACCGTACATTCACAATGCTGAATGAAAACGTTGATAATGAGCGGTGGCGCTCGGCACTCTCTGTTGCGGAAAACAGTGAAGAGCTCTTGATCTATCGAGTGGGCGGTGAACTTCTTTTCACGAGGTATGATAACGATTTTTATCAAACAATGTTCGGACCCAAAGATTATCAGTACTATACTGTTGATGAATATGAGGTGTTTTTCGATCTTAGGACCATCCATAGGCATCAATCAAAAGATAATCTGCTCTATTTTATTGTTATTGTCGTTTTGGTTGTTTTTTATTTGATCTATTATTCTCCCCATTTTGCCATTACGGTGACGGACCCCATTCATGTCATGAAAAGGGGAATGGAGGAGCCCTCATATAATCTGGAAGTAAAAATCCCGGAACTCTATAAAAACGACGATATATTTGAGCTGGCCGAAAGGTACAATCAGGTATTTCTTCCTATGAAAGACCGCGATACCGCGGAAGAGAGCGGCGGTAGCAGTGGCGGACTTCCGGACCTTTCCATGGATGATTTACAGGACCTTTTCGATGATGAAAAAGAGTAGGCCTGTCCTTGCCGTGCGGTGAAAACAGAGCTGTTTGAACGCAAGAAGGGCAATTGCCTTAGATCTACAATTCTGAAAGAGGACCATGGTTGTATCAATGATTCAGCTCATCATCGAGCTGCCCGAACTATCATCTATTAAAGAAAAACGACGCATTGTCAATTCCCTCAAATCGAAACTGCAGCATCGGTACAAGGTTTCGATTGCCGAGGTAGATCTGTTGAGTTCTCTGACGTTCACCCAAATAGGTGCCGCGGTGGTGTCCAATTCAAAAAAGCACGGCGAATCGATAATGCAGAAGACGTTGACGTTTATCGAAGATGAAGTTCCCGGAAGGATTCAGGACGTTCAGATATATTCTGAAATGTTTTGATTACGAGAGAAATTTGCCGCATAAAAACCTCTTTCTAAAAGAAGCTCAATTCCGTGTTAAAGTGGAAACACATAGAGATCTTCCATTTTATACGATTGTTGAAGATGAAAAAGGTCGTTGAATCTGTTTTCCGCCGTTAATTTCATTTCAAAAAAGTGATGGAACTCATCAAATTCCGGGGCCTCTAAGAATAATTCGAACTCAAAACTTCTCGCTTCTCCTACGGATTTCGCTCCCACGGGGTAAGGCCAAAAGGTGTAATTTCCGGCGGTCTGATCTGCTATGGGATAGGGATTCAGCCAATTTTCATTGATCATAGGAACCGGTCCTCCTTCGGAGTAGAGGTAAATTGCCACGTCCTTGAGAGGTTCGAAATTTTTCCCGTTAAATACTCTTCCGACGATTGTGGGGAAGTTGAAAAGAGGTCCCTTCGGGGTGGAGGTTTCGGTTTCATGGTCGTGAGAGACATGAGGCCTTCTTCTATGGGATACCTTTTTGATCCCCTCGTTTATTAATCCCATCAGGTCGGCCGCCTTCTGCATATCGCTTTGATAATTATTTCTTAGGTGGGCAAGACCTCTGCTGGAAAGCATATATTGGGGCTGAATACGATTGAGCACGTAGCAGGTTACGTCCATTCTGCATTGTCGACAGGTACAGAACCCCCTGTTTTGGCTGCTCTGTTCTTCGTCAAAGATATCGTTTACTTTTTCGAAAACGATGTCTTCCATTAAATTGTGAAGTTGCATTCCCTTCTCCTTAATCGATCATTTGAAGATCAAGAAGATCTTTCAATGATTCGATACACGCCTTGAAATCATTCAGCGTCTCTCGCAGGGAGTAATAATTGAGGCCTGCAAAGTAGAGTTTAGAGAACACTGAGAAGGCTATCTCGTCTCCATTTTTTTGAAGATTAAGATAACATCCGTATTCATAACATATTTTTAACATTTCTTCGAGGTTCTGTTGAATAAACGTTCCCAACTTTGGCGAAAAAGAAAACGTGAAAGCTATTTCCAGAAATTTACTATCGACATCGATAAAAAAGCCGCACTGGAATCCATGATTATCGTCTATTCCCGCGGTATAGCTATCTTCCTGTTTTTCTCCTTCAAAAATATCATACCCAAGCTCCTTGAATACAACCCTGACACGTCTAATCCGCTCTTTCATCAGCTTAGAGTATTTCATAGTTTACCTTCCCTTAAGATGAGTGCTCGAGAAAAAAAGTAGTGACGATATCTGTCGAATGCCGGTTTGTAAGGGTATTTTCCGAGGCAACCCGCAACATCCTTAATGATTTTGTAAACCCCTGAACGACAGGAATCGAAAATACCGATTTGGATTCGGAAAAAGGCACGTATTCCCCGTTAAAATCAATCGGCATATCTATCTCAAACGAAATTGGCTCCGGGATATCAATAATCACCGAAGTACAATCAACGTTCGCGATTCGGTTTTCTCCAAGTCTTTCAGCAAGCTCTTTTTCCACTCTATAACGTGTCGATAAATCAGTCAATTGGCGATGAAAGTCGTTTTTAGGTTCAAACGGAATTTCATAGATCGATTTAAACAGATTTCGTTTTGCTACATCGGTAATGAGGGAGCAGGAAGGAGAATCGTTTGGACCGAATTTGTGAAAAAACTGTTGATCATCGATATTGTACAGATCGGTTGTGGTTATCGTTCGTCGTTCCAGCTCTAAATAAACCCCTTTTTTAATCATTGCCGTAGCGATACGGACCGTTTTATGCCAATAAACACTCCTGTACATCAAATACTTGGAGAAAAGAATGTTTTCGACTGCCGGCAGCCCCTGCGCGTTGATCGCTATTCCCGCCTTCGGGTGCGGCTCTATCCGGTCGATAATAAAGTCGATATCCTGAACGCCGTAAGGGACCCCGCTGAAAAAAGCGTCTCTATTGAGATAATCCAATTTATCAGGATCCAGCACACCCGAGAGAAGTTGTCGGTAGAAGAGAATTTCCGGATTATCTTCCGCCTTCATAGAAAGATCAATGATGGAAGCCACCCATTCAGGTTCCGTTTTGACGTTGTCCCGAATAAGCGTAACGAGAGAAGAATTCAGGATCAATTCCGCGGTCAAATTTTCGTGAGACCTGAGAGGAAGTTCTTTTAAAGAGTGGGCAAAAGGGAAATGGCCCAAATCGTGAAGCAGACAACCGCAGAGAAATGCCTTTACCCCTTCCAGTGTAAGAGGAGGACATTGAGGAGAGTGAATAAGCGAATGGATAATCCGCTTCGCAATGTGGAAGACGCCCAAACTGTGGGCGAGACGGGTATGGGTCGCCGCCGGATAGACTAAAAACGCCGGACCGAGCTGTTTTATCCGCCCTAATTTGAGAAAAAGAGGATGTTGTATGATCGTTTTAAGCCCCGGTGAAATATTGATATTCCGCCACAGTGCGTCCCTGATCGGTTCCGTATACTCAGCGTCCAGATGCGTGATTATTGATTGTGCTTCCGTCATGTAGGTTCTCCGGAGGATTGATCTTTCCGTCTGATTTGGTTGAGCAGACCTCCGGCTACGAGAATATCCGCGAGACGGTTACCCAGAGGACAGCGGACGTTGATTGTGGTGTTACGGGTTTCATTATAGACGGTAATAGATTTGTCGGCAGCTAAATCTTCACGTAGGTGTGATATACGGAGTACCTCCTGATCCTCCAGCATATTATAATCGTGCGGATTTTCAAATTGCAACGGGACAATACCGAAGTTGATGAGATTGGACCTGTGGATTCGAGCAAAACTTTTGGCAATTACCACCTTTATACCCAAATACATCGGTGCTAAAGCGGCATGCTCTCTCGATGAACCCTGTCCGTAATTCTCGCCGCCGATGATGACTCCGTTCACGGCTTCTTTAGCCTTATTATAAAAATCCGGATCTATATTTTCAAAGACATGTTTTGATATTTCAGGAATATTCGAACGAAGAGGAAGTATTCCGGCACCGGCGGGCATGATGTGATCGGTTGTGATGTTATCTCCGGTTTTAAGAATAATTCGCATCCGAAGGTCATTTGGAAGGGGAGAATTTTTAGGACACGGCTTTATATTTGGACCGCGCCGCACCGTAATGCGTGAAGCCTCCGTTTCAGGAGCGGGAGGTATGATCATCGAATCGTCGGTTTCAATAAACGAGGTGTAATCGGTATACTCTATACCGGTAAGATGGCGGGGATCGGTAATTTTACCGTGGAGAGCGGCAGCCGCGGCGGTCTCGGGTGAGGCGAGGTATACCTCCGCGTCAGGGGTCCCGCTCCGTCCCTTGAAATTACGATTGAATGTACGGACGGAAACGGCTTTTGCCGCAGGAGCGAATCCCATTCCGATACAGGGTCCACAGGCGAACTCGAGGATACGGGCCCCGCTTTTTACCAGTTTCCGGATTATTCCCGCTTTCTCCGCGCTTAAAAAGACCTCTCTGGATCCGGGAGAAACACTTAATGCCACACCTTCGGCTACGGTACGACCGTCAAGAATATCCGCGGCTATTCCTAAATCGTTGATCGAAGAGTTAGTACAGGAACCGATGGCAACTTGTTCCACCGGTTTCCCGGCAAGAGCGCGGACCGGTACGACATTGTCGGGCATATGGGGCCGGGCAATCATCGGTTCAATCCTGGAAAGATCGATTTCGATGACCCGATTGTAATCGGCGTCCGGATCGGCGCTTATTTCCCGCCACGCTTGTTCTCTTCCGTGAATTGCCAAAAACCGCTGTGTAATTTCATCGGAGGGGAATACGGAGGTTGTGGCCCCAAGTTCGGCGCCCATATTGGTGATGGTGGAACGCTGCGGAATTGAAAGAGAGGCCACTCCGTCTCCAAAGTATTCATACACTTTCCCAACGCCTCCTTTTACCGTTTCAAGGCCCAATATGGTTAAGATGATATCTTTCGCACTGCAGAAAGAGTGTAGTTTGCCGATCAAATGGACCCCGATCACATCCGGGCAGGTGAGGTAGAAGGGATTTCCCGCCATTGCCGCCGCTACATCCAAGCCGCCGGAGCCGATGGCGATCATTCCTAATCCTCCACCGGTTGGTGTGTGTGAATCCGAACCTAAAAGCGTTTTTCCGGGTATCCCGAATCGTTCCAAATGAACGTGATGACATATTCCGTTACCGGGTCTTGAAAAATAGAGTCCGTATTTCTTTGCGATATCCTGCAAGAAAAGATGATCGTCCATATTACGGTTGTCAGATTGAATGGTGTTGTGATCGACGTAGGAGACGGAGAGCTCGGTCCGCACTCTCGGCATATCCATGGACTCAAATTGGAGATAGACCATGGTCCCTGTGGCATCCTGGGTGAGGGTTTGATCGACGGTTATGCCAATTTCTTCTCCGGATTTAAAGGCCCCTGCTACAAGATGTTCTGTTATTATTTTTTCTGTTACTGTTGTACCCATGGAAACATTGTATCTTCTTCCTCTCACCCTTGTCCACACCGGTCATTCTCGGCGATAGCGATTGACGGCGTGATACCGGGGGCCGTAAAACTGTCTTTTCTGTGTTGAAAAAGTTAAATGCTTATATTATAATAAGTTGGAATTTGTGAAGCGCTATAAACCACTTTTTTAAAAAAAGGCCCGAGTAAAGTGATGAAATTTTTACCGATTTTCATACCGTTTATTTTTGTTGTCATGGTCGGTTGTAGTAAGGATGAAGAAAAACGGACGCCGGAACCGGACACTACTGCAGTGACAGCTGAAGAAGAAAAGACGGAGAACGCTATAAGCGAACCGAAAAGAAGTCTTACGATTGAATTGGTAAAAGAGAAAGAGGAGAAAGAAAATGTCCGGACCGGCCGCGTAGACGAGAGTTCGCCGTCTATCGAAGCAGAGATGATTGTCCCGCTGTCTTTTCGAGAAAAACTCCTTCCACTGAGAAACGATAATCCCGTTTTACCTGAAGATTTTGAGATAGGACCTCTTCAGAATCGATTTTCAGAAAGAAGGGATGAGGCCGCTGTTTTCAGGGTGGTCACAGGCTTCTTTAACCAATTAAAAAATGGCGAAATAGAGCAAACGGCGGTCCATCCTGATTGGCGATCGCATGTTGACAGGTTTTTATGGTATTATATTCGAGACAATACCTTGCCTGAATACATCCGTATCGGCAGCATCATGGTAAATGAAAGTTCGGCACGGGCAAATATCCGTCTGTTGAAAGATGACGGAAGAACGGAAGGTGAAGTTTTTCTTGAGGTTATAGAGGATGAGTGGTCGATTAAAGATATTCAAGCTGATTTTTCTAAACTGAATCAGGATTATGTACGAGAGGAGCAATTTGAACCGGAGACATATAGGTGGTTGCAAATCCAATGAGGGAGGTAAAAAGAGATGGGGGTAGCGGTCGGAAGGATTGAACGTGAGTTTATAATAAAATCGTCTTTCGATAAAGGATTGCCTGTTACCGTGCACGGCAATCAATCGGAAAGAGATGCCTTAATTGTCGATTTCAACGAGAGGGAAATCTGCCTTCAGAAGAAAGATGAATCGGCTTGGATTGAGTTTAAGAATCAGGACAAGCTAAGCATATTCATCTCATACTACGGTCATGTCATGGCTTTTGAGAGCCAGGTGCTTTCTTTGGAATCTAAAAAAATGGTTGTAGAGTTTCCTAAGAACCTTATTAAAAATTTACAGAGGAAATACGAGCGCGTTCCACCCCCCTCAGGGATTCATGCCTCCTTCGTCTTGAAAGGTTCGAAGATTACTCTCAACTTCCCTAAAACCGAAGAGTTCAATCCGGCAACGAAGCCGGAAGTATCGATTAAATTCGACAGCACTTCAATTGAGGACCTGATGTCCGATTTTCGGGGAAAAGTCAAAGAGCTTGTCAGTACAAATAGAATAACCATGTTCAGGGACAAAGAACCGTCGTCTTTCGAAGAGAATTTGATTGCTCGTTACGGACAGGCTTTCTACATTCCTTCTTCCGACGGTCCGCTGCCTGAAGAGGAAATTGTACCGGAATGTGCAATCATTACTCGAAGAATGGTTGGAAAATTTCTCGAAGACGAGGGAACACAGAAGGCGAATATCGCTCTTCGGATACGAAGAATACTCGATGAAAAAGGGGAAAACGGTATTAATTCGGAACTATACTGCCCTATACTCTATCATGAGTATGTAATCGGTTATATCTATACCGCTAACACCGGGGAAAGGAAAAATTCGATAGGGGAGGATGTGCTGGAATATGTTTGTCAATTTACCAAAGTACTCGCCTATTCTTTGAAAATGCATGGCTATTTTCAATCTGAAAAACCGGAACCGATCACCTACGATACCAACATAATCGATATTAGTGCCTCCGGTCTTCTTTTCGCCCATTCATCAACCGAATTAGCGGATGAACTTGTTCTGTATACCGATTTTGAAATGGTCCTCCAAATGGGCCCCAGAAAGCTGAAAGTACCTGCAAGGGTTATGCGTAAATTTAGAGAGGCGAACATGAGTTACTACGGTATTCTTTTTTTGGATATGCCTCCTGAAGACTTTCGATTCCTCTTCGACTTCGTCTATGGACGAGAGTTTACTCAAGAGGATGAAAACAAGTGGGAAGGAGGCTCTCCGCCGCCCAAAATCGATTTGTTTGATGATTAATTCGACGAGGAGTTCCTCTAACGATCTTTTATAAGCTTTTTATAATAATCCAAGAGCAGATTGTAGTTTTTTTTCGAAGTTTCGTCCTTGACACTCTTGATCTTTGTTCCCATGAGTACGAAGACCTTTTCACTTCGCTTCCAACGTATTTCCAAAGTGCCGTGAATAGGTCCGATATGCAGCATGTGTTCAGGAAAAAGTGAAAATTTTTTAAGTTCTCCCTGGTCCCACGGTACTTTTTTCAGTATATCCATCCTGCATCCGGATTCACTAATATCCCTTACATAGCCCGGAATGTTACCGTCATGAAATACGACTTTTGCATAGCATTTTTCTCTGATTGCGCGATTCCCGTCACTCATCATTATTTCCTATTGATAATTCAATACATGTGCCGGCCGCCTGCCCGGATTCCCAGGTAACCCGCTGTTTCTGTTTGTCTACGAAATAGAGGTTGAAGGTGTTGAATGTTTTTTTTACGACATAGAGCCCGATTCCGAATCGTAAATAGTTAAATTTCGCCCGGTATTGATGGAAAACTTCATTGTTTGTATCGATATTGTCAGGCTCATCATCAATATTGTAGGGAAGCCGATTCGGATCGAAGCCGCCGCCCCAGTCACTGATGCTGATAGAGAGCTTCTTCTTTTCGGCCAAGAAAATTAATCGAATGCATTCACAAATATTTTTTTCCCTATGGGCACGCAGCGAGTTATTGAGCAATTCCAAAATAGCAAAGATGATCTGCTCTTCGTTCTGTTCGCACCCTTTAAATTCCAGGGAATTTAAGATAAGAAGAATATCGTTAAATTCAGCATCCGGGCGTATGGAGATGGAGACTTTCTTATATGCCCTGTTTTGATAAAGAATATACTCCATTGTTACGGATATAACTCCTCTTTATCGAATTCAGGTGGCAGCCTGCATGGTTTACCGTTCGGATTAACGACTACCCAGGTTACTTCCGCCCTTGCAACAGTCTTCTCTCCGTTTGTAATTGTCTGGTCAAACGTTCCATTGGTTATCTGCCGCTTAACAGGTTTCGTTGTAATATGAAGGGTTTGGTCGGGCAGAGCGGGGGCCTTATACTCAATGACGATTTTCGATACGAAGATGGCATACCCTAATTCGTGCATGCGGCTATAGGGGAAATCTATATCGTGAAGAAATTCCATCCGCGCCGCTTCCAAATACCGAAGGTATTCGGCATTATTGACGTGCCCGTTTATGTCGCACTCGTAACCTCTTACTTTTAAAGAATAATTATGTTCCATTTGATCTCATTAGAAATATTGATTATTTTTTGAACAATGTCAAACATGGTAATTGCAAATTGCAAAAATTGCCATGGTAGCGGTGTCCCGGGTTCAAACTGCAAAAGCATTTCTCTTGACATATACTCTAAGGGTTGATATATTTTTCAACCAGTACGGCGGTGTAGCTCAGTTGGTAGAGCAAACGGCTCATATCCGTTAGGTCAGGGGTTCGAATCCCTTCGCCGCTAAAAAAAGCTAATTTTATAAAAAATTACAAAAAGAACAAAAATATTGTTATACGTTGGGAGGAAGGTACTGTATTGTTCCTTAGTGGAAGAGAAGCTATGGAACTATACAGATACGGTGCTAATGAACGTGTGAACAGTACTGCCGCAAAGAAATCCGTCAATTTCCCGCTTGCGTATGCTATTGAAGCTGTAATTCAATATGGTAAATCTTTGGATATTTGCAGTTTCATTATTGATGATGGGGGAGATGTTCTGTTCAGTACAAACAATAACTCGGAAATCTGTTCCTTCTGTTCAACGGTGCGCGAGCTTTTAGGGAACAGATTGAATTGTAAGAACTCTCATCTTTACGGTGCGTATCAAGCTGAACGGTATGACGGTTCATACACCTTTTTCTGTCCAATTGGACTTGTCCTTTGGTCTTCACCTATCATCATTGAAGGAATATTGCAGGGAGCTGTTATCGGAGGTCCGGTTCTAGTTGATAGCCCTGAAGAAATCGTAAACAACATTGCTCAACTAACACCTGACCAAACCAATATGCTCCTTAAAAGAAGCAACGGAATCAAGCGGATACAGCAGGATAGATTGGAAAGTTATGCTTACATGTTGTCTTTGGTGGCGGAAAAGATATCGAAAACATCCGGTTCTACCGGTATCCCCTTACACCCGCGACCGAATAGGGGACCGAATGTCTCCGATTATATCTATCACTTACGTACCATGGGTGGGGATGACGGAGAGGCTGCTCATCCCTATCCGCTGGAGAAAGAGAGGGAACTGCTTCGCCACATTGCCGGCGGTGATAAACAAAAGGCGCGGGGTTTACTCAATGAGATTTTAGGTCACGTATTCTTTTCAAGCGGTGACAATGTCGATATCGTTAAAGCGAGGGTGTTGGAATTGGTTGTCCTCCTTTCCAGGGCGGCCTTAGAAGGTGGTGCGGATGTTGAGGAAATATTCGGACTCAACTTCCACTATATCAATAGAATCCAGCAGTTTGAGACAATCGACCAATTGGCCATATGGCTGGCGAAGATAATGAATCGATTTTCCGATTTAGTCTTCAACCTTACGGATGTGAAACATGTCGATGTTATTTTTAAGGCATTAGAATATATAAAAAAGAATTATATGAACAAGCTGTCCTTGCAGGATGTAGCTGAGGCGGCCCATATAAGTCCTTCGTACTTCAGCAAGGTGTTTAAAGATGAGATGAACTGTAATTTCAATAACTACCTCAATCGATATCGGGTGGAAGTAGCGAAAAAGTTGCTGCTCGATATTTCAATCCCTTTGGTAAATGTTGCCTTCCTTACGGGATTTGAGGACCAAAGTTATTTTTCTAAGGTGTTTAAGAAAATTGCGAAAATGAGTCCCGGAAAGTATCGAGAAGCGATGGGACGGGTTAATCAGGAAAAAA
>CAZJBZ010000127.1:0-11178 GCA_964543975.1 uncultured Spirochaetales bacterium | reverse complement strand
CACGCACAGCATCGAATGCAGAGGGTTTCGTCTGTTGTAACTCCATCGTTTACTGCAATTGCACCGGTCGGACAGAGCTTTGCACATTCTCCGCAGAGTGTACAGGAATCGATGACTGTTGCTGGAGCGGTATCTTTTCGAGGACCTCTCTCTTTATAGGGACGGTTTCCCGGCAGCGGCGGCACAAGAGAGTGTGCAGAATCGATACTCTTGATCGAGCGGCCGAATTCTACGGCTTGCTCTATGTCCTGTTTGTCGGGTCTGTCGAACGCGATGGGAAAAGTCTCATCGGCAAATGAGTGTTCGCCAATAAAAGCAGCCGCGGCAATGGGCCGGAAACCGGATTGCTCGGCAAGATCGCTTAACTCGAGCATGGCGTCCTCAAACTCTCTGTTTCCGTAAACCACAACGATGACAGCCGGTGTCCCTTCAGCGCGCAGGCCGCGGAACCGTTCAACTGATTCGGCGGGGATGCGCCCACCGTAGACCGGTGCCCCGAAAACCGCTATCTCCTCGTCTTCCGATTGCCGGCTGGAAATCGCCTCTTTCGTTGAAGAGGGGGTGGTCAGATCGAGATGAGTGACCGTGTCGGTCCCGAACCCGAAGGCGATAGCCTGTAGAACTGTTTTGGTTGTTTTTGTCGGTGAAAAGTACATTAATTTTGTTGTTCTCAGCTCCATTAAGCTCTCCAAAGTATTTCTATTTCGATTATTGCATCCATGGAATGCGTTTGTCCCAGGCGTGTACCATCTGTAGTAAACGGGTCTGTTCTTCTTGTTCCCGGTCCGTACCGGCAAGGTTGTCATATTCGAATGGATCGTCGGTTAGGTTGTAGAACCGTGCCGGGGCGTCAGCCAATGCGCGAGTGTGGGAGTTCGGTCCAGCAGCGTTGTTCGCAGTTTCGATATTTGTGAGGACGGAACTGAAATCCCGGCCGTATACATGGGTGGGGCAGGGATAATCGAGCAGGCTTAACAGTGTCGGTATAATATCCACATGACTTATGACATTGCTGCGGTCAACTTTATTTGAAGAGAGCTTCGCCGGCCGGCGAATGATGTAGGGAATCCTCAAAGACTCTTCATTCGGTGTGTTTTTCTGGACCAGTTCGTGGCTGCCGAGATTGTCCCCGTGATCGGAGGTGAAAATGACGATTGTGTTTTCAGCCAACCCCTCGGTTTCGAGGGCGTCGAGCATTCTGCCCACCGTATCATCGACCCACGTCGTCATGCCGTAGTAGAGGGCCGTAATGTCACGAATGGTAAAATCCCGAGGCACTTTTTCGGTATAGGGCAGATGAAACTTATAGTAACGGAAGTCCCAGCAGTACACCTTAAACCAATGGTCCCGGTCCTTCAGAGGGATTTCCGGGTTAACGTTTTCACGCAGTGGGACAGCTTCAGGATCGTACATCGTTGTATACCGTTCCGGTGCGTCACTCATGGGGCAGTGGGGTGGTGAAATATTATAATAGAGGAAGAACGGTTTCTCTTGGTCTGCCTTTTCTCGGAAAAACGATTCCACCCGGTCCGCTTCAAAATCGACACTGTAACCGGAAGGGACAAACTCCGGGCCTCCGTTTTCGGTATAGTGTTGTCCGGTGTGGCAGTGGTGGATCCGGGGGATAAGGTAATAATCAAAACCGATATCGTGGGGCCAGGAGTGGATGTGCCACTTTCCGATGACCGCAGTGTCGTACCCTACCGCCTGAAGCATCTCGGGCAACGTGGTGTTTTTCAGATGCGGTCTGCCGGGAAACGGATATTCGGGCAGCTCATGGTTGCCTTCAAAACTGGTGAACTCAACATTCGCGATACCTCCGGTGCAGGTGCGGTTATACTGCCCGGAGAGCAGCACCGAGCGGGCCGCCATGCAAACCGGGAAATTGGTGACGGCTTGTTCAAACCGTACTCCCTCTGATGCCAATCTGTCGATATTCGGAGTAACGATGACCTCATTCCCGTAACAACCGGTTTCGAAAGCTCTCAATTGATCGCAGGTGCAGAGGATGATGTTGGGGCGCTCCGTCATAAGCGCCTCTACCGTTCCCGTATCCAGACCTGCATTTCGCCCGCTCCACGGTTGTTCCACACGCAGTAGGGAATGGCGGTAAGTGTCATTTCGGTTTTTCCTGGTTTCTCCGTTGAGTAGAGTTCGTTTTGTCCGGTGTCGTTCAATTCACGGTGCGCTTTCCCTTCGATAACCGTGACTCCTCCTAAAAGGGTGTCGTCATACCGGGTGGAGAATTCGGCATCTCCGTCCAATACAATCGAGGGGATGTTCTCGCCGTTATCGGCTTCTTCAACGCAGTAGATTATCGGACCGCGCCGGAGGGCAACTTTTCCGCTGTTCATACGGATTTCAGGATGAGCGTATACCCTTGCCACCGGCATTGCGAGGCAAAGGGCCGCCGTGTCTCCGTCGGACCACTCTCGGCGGACAACCGCGTATCCTTTTTCGGTCGTCTGTTCTCCCTTCACGGGGTTACCGTTTACCGAGATTTCCGCCTTGCGGCACCATCCGGGAATTCGCAGGGCGAGGGCGAAGTTTTGTTTTTCCGAGCAATTGACTTGGAACCTTACGTTTTCGTCCCACGGATAGGCTGTTTCAACCGTCACTTTGGCCGTGCCTCCGTCGTGTTCGAATTGCGCGGTGCCGGCCGCGTAGAGATGCACGTAGAGTGTGTCCTTCGTTTGAGAATAGATATATGAACCGATTGAGGCCATCAAGCGGGCGATGTTGGGGGGACAGCAGGCGCAGCCGAACCACTTCTGCCGTTCCACCATAACATGTTCCTTATCGTATCTCACCCTGCATGTTTCAGGCCAAACCTCCAGTGGATTAACGTAGAAAAACTTCTCACCATCGAGGGATATCCCGCTCATCACACCGTTATAGAGGGCCTGTTCCATAACATCGGCGTATACTGAGGAGGTTTCTCGCTGAAGCATGCGCGAGGCGAAGAAGACAAGACCGATAGACGCACACGTTTCCGTATAAGCGGTATCGTTGGGAAGGTCGTAATCCATGGTAAACGCTTCAGCGTAACCGCTCGATCCGATGCCGCCGGTAATATACATCCGTTTTTGCGTTACATTGTTCCAGAGCGTTTTGCAGGCGTCGATGAGGGACCGGTCTCCTGTTTCCGCGGCAACATCCGCCATACCGGCGTAAAGATACAGCGCCCTTACCGAATGGCCTTCGGCGGTAGTCTGCTCACGAACCGGAAGATGGGATTGATTGTAACGGTAGCCGTAAAGCGGCCAATACTCGTTTGTGTCTCCCCGTTCTTCGGCTTCTTTGTCATAGTAGTGTGGCCGGTTTCCCCTTTCGTCGATAAAATATTTACTCAGATTAAGGTACCGTTTTTCGCCGGTCACCCGATAGAGCTTGATCAGAGCCAGCTCGATCTCCTCATGACCGGGGTACCCTTTTTTCTTTTCCGGTTCCGGGCCGAAGAGAGTATCGATGTAATCGGCGTATCTGCATAGAACATCGAGGATTTTCCGTTTCCCGGTTGCTTGGTAGTAGGCGACCGCTCCTTCTATAAGATGACCGGCACAGTACAGTTCGTGCCGGTCACGCAGATTGGTCCACCGCTTGTCCGGTCCGGCTACGATAAAATAGGTGTTCATATAACCGTCGGGTTGCTGTGCCTTGGCAATCAGGTCGATTACTTCATCGGCCTTTTTCTCAAGTTCAGGGTCCGGCTGGGTCATCAGACTGTACCCGACCGCCTCCAGCCACTTTGCAACATCGCTGTCCTGGAAAACCATGCCCAGGTATTTTCCCTGTTTTTCACCTGCCGCGATTCGTAAATTTTCTATCGCATGGCTTGGTTCGGTTTCTTCGATTTGGTCGTTGAGCGCTTTCCACTGGTAGGGAAGGACCTTTTCTCGGACCAGTTTCAATTTCGAGGCCCAGAAACCGCCGTTTAACGTTACATTTTGGAGGGGAATTGGGTTTACATTGTGTTTTTTCATAAATATTTCATCTACCTTTTTATTTTAGCTGTATTGTAAAAATAGTATAGGGAATAGAGAGAAAACGCAAGGAACCAGCGTCGGCTGCAGCTACATCCGGCGCCGCTTGGTCGGAGCTGCTAACTTCCGTCGACGTTTTGCGAGAATCACTGTAAAAATCTTATAATTTGCATTTTTCATCATCTTCATAAAGAAAATTTCACGAATTGGTTCATTCGTTTACATATAGAAATAAATGTGATATATTGAATACAGATATCACGTGGGAGTAAGGTGTGGCAACATCCATCAGGTTGAATGAAGAAATTGAAAAGCGTCTGGACAGACTTTCCGCAGAAACAGGTCGAACAAAGGCTTTTTATATGCGGGAGCTGATTGAACGAGGCCTTGATGATTTGGAGGACTATTATCTCGGGATGGAGGTAATGGAGCGAATTCGAAAAGGCGAGGAGTACACAGCGTCTCTCGATGAAGTGGAGAGGGAGCTTGGCCTGGACGATTAAGCTAACGCATTCTGCAAAAAAGCAGCTTGCGAAACTTGATAAACATGAAGCACGGAGAATTACCCGCTATTTACGGAAACGGATAGAACCCCTTGAAAATCCTCGATCTGTTGGTAAAGCTCTCTCAGGCAGACTTGGAACTTTTTGGCGGTACCGGGTTGGGGATTACCGTATTATCTGCGACATCCGGGACAGGGAAGTTATAATCCTTGTGATTCGAAGCGGGGGGGCGTAAGGATATTTACCGGTAAGTTTTTTTGCATCCTTTGTTCCTGTTTGTTTTGTACCGACCCCTTGCGCAGCTTGACCCCCACAGTCAAAAAAAATATGCTTGCAGTATGAAGCAGCAGTACAAAATTCCCTGTATTAATAGATACGGGGAGGTGATAATGTCCTTACTGCAAAAACAGATCACTCTGAAAGGGATAAAAGGGAGGCGGACCGTTTCCGCCCTTTTCGACAGCGGAGCAAGCTATTCCTGTATCCGCGGTGATGTTGCCGAGTCGATCGACATGGTGAAGCCGTTGGATGAACCGATGGTGTTCGAAACCGCCGACCGGGAAGCGACCCTGACTGCCGACTATATGGTACAGATAAGCTTCTTTTTCGCGGATACGGAAAGACGTTTTACCGATGAATTCATTGTTTTGGACCAATTGGGCGAAGAGTTGATTATCGGTGCGGCAACAATGCAAAAATGGAAGATCCGTCTCGATTTTGAACGTGAAGAGATTGTGTATGATAGGAAAATGCACCGGCTGCGGATTTGAATGACGGTGGATATTCCATACCGGACCGGATTAAACGATCGGTTTTATATCGCCTTAAGAAATTTTTGCGTTAACCTCTTCGTAGCTGAAAGATGTTAAAGCCCCTGTTTGTTTTGCGTGTTCAATTGTCATACTAACCAGATTTCCGCCATTATCGATATCAATATATATATTTTCGCTTATTTCTCTGGTTTCCTGTACTGTGCTCGAGGAAAATTCAAGAAGTGCCGTATCCGTATCTGAAAAATATTTAATTTTCATGGTGCTTTTCTCCTTTAAAAGATCGATCAAAAAACGCATTATGGACAGTTTTACCGTCCGCTAGAACAATTACCCTAAGATACTTTTTCTCTTGTTTTATCCATTTCCATTTCCTGATTCTTCCATCTAATTGTATTTGCTCAGCTTCAGGTTTTTTTACTGCTTCTCGGATCCATTTCATCTTAATATTAATTCGATCAGGACGTTTCCTCATGTGGTTAAAATAGTCGGTTGTATCCATTTATTAGGTATGATTATAACAGATTCTGTAAATTAAGAACAATATTTTCAAATCACTAATGCTTTAACCAATCCTGCAAAAGCGTGTTCCCGACCATCGTCAGCAAAAAATAGGTAGTGTTTCGAATCGTGGGGATAAAATAAGGGTAATCTATCTCCGGGTACTGCTTTGTCCCCATGATTCTAATCGGGGGACGTAAGGATATTTACCGGTAAGTTTTTTGCAATTACCACAGAGCCCTATTTTGAGAGAAGCTCAGTATGAAGCGGCAGTACAAAATTCCCTGTCTTAATAAATACGGGGAGGTAATATTCGGTGCGGCAACGAATGATCAGTACTCACGAATTCGTCCGGAATGTTGCTTTAAAATGTCACTCCATCGTACGATCAAGCGGTTCATCGCGGCACGGTTTTCCGGAGTTTCAGCTGCCAGCGGGAGTATTTTGACGCTGGGCGGTTCGCACATCGGCACATGCTCTCCCGTTTCCAGGAGATTGGCCATAACTTCAAGAATAGCTAAGCCCTGTGCATAGTCTGTTCCTGCACTCAGCCATTCGTTAGCCTGGTTCAAAACCCGTGTGGCGGCTCCTTCCTTGTCTATATTGGTTGGGACGATATCACCGCTTCGTTTGCGGTAAAAACCTTGTATGGCCGCTACAATGGCTGGGTCCCGCACTGTGCCGTCGGGATAGACGACACCGTGAATATCGCGCCATCGACTTGCCCCGATCATTAATTCCCACAGATACCAGCCGATACCGTGCTCCCGAAAAATTTCAAGAGTCATATCGTAAGGATTAGCACGTGCCAAGCATCCTATTTCGGAGACAAGAAGGGGTTTCGCCAAAGTTTCCGCGTACCCAAGGGCTTCCTTGATGTTCGCCCGGATGGCTCCGCGGGATGACCCATAGTCGTGGAATGAAAGAAGGTCGACATCGTTGCCGATCTCTTTCAGCAGTGAAGCCCGGTGAACACCAACAGTGGCAGGATGCTTGGAGTCGAGGTCGCCCATTACTTTACGAAGGTAGATAAAAAAGATGCGAACCATTGGCAGTGGGGAGGAAATCTTGTTGTCCATGAGGTAATACAAAACGTTGACGGAACGTTATCGGTAAAAGTACCGGAGACGATTGACAGGGCCTTCAACAAGGAATGTGAAATTAATTTTGATGCCGGGCTTGGCGAATGGGAAATAGCTGGAAAGACTCTTTCTTCAAATAGTAGAGAATCTTTTAGCTGTGCCGTTGCAGGAAAATTACCCGAAAGATGCAAGATAACTGCTACCATGCGGTTTTCACAAAACACCCGAGGTTTCGGAATTATGTTGCGGACCAGTGACGACCTGGAAAAAAGTTATTACCTTCGGTTCGAACCGGGAAGAAATAGGCTGGTATTCGATTCGTGGCCCAGGCGAGGCGATATCCCCTTCCGGGCGGAATTGGAACGACCTATCGATTTAGTTCCAGGGAAGGATACAGTCGTAACTATATTTATCGATGACACCATCTGTGAAACGTATGTGAATGATAAAATCGTTATGAGCACACGTATGTATGATTTAAAAGAAGGAAACTGGGGTGTTTTTATCAATGAGGGGGGCGCCGTATTTCGATCGGTCCGTATGTTTTTATTCTAAATACAGTCGCCTGTTCAGTGATGTTGCTGTTTCAGTTTTGAGTATTATTTTAATATCTTTTTTACTTCACCCACATCTACTAACTTACCGGTAACGTATTTATGTACGATTGAACCAAGCAACGTTTGATACGGCATGCCTTCTCTTTCCGATAAAAGCCGCAACGCTTCCAGATCATTCTGATCGATACGTAAAGTAATCGATTTTCTCTCTGATGCATTTTTAAACCGTTTAATAATTTTTTCTTGTTCTGTTTTTTGCAATGGTTGAATCGATTCAGCAACAGATTCTATGCCTTTAATTAATTCTTTTTCTTCATCATCAAAATAGGTGAATTCCTTTTCTTCCGGATATTTCATTGATTATCTCCCTTTAAAACGTCTGTGAAATTTTCTGCTTCTATACACTGTCTTTAAGAAGTAGCCTGTTTCGGTTCTAACAGCCGGACATGCACACGTATAATTGTCGATTGAAACAATTAAAAATAATCTGTCCCGGATAATTGGGATTTGGCAATATTTCTATTGTTCTATCTGATTCAATCTCTTCAACGACCTGTTCAAAACTAAGATTTCGTTCGGACCTCTAATAATGATTTTTTAATTCATCCCATTCGATCATGTTTAAATATAATACGTAATATGTACAAAATCAATACAAAATAAACGGTCCAGCATAAAGAATGCAATTTAAAACGTCTTCTTGACCCCCTCCATCAAAAAAAATATGCTTAAAATGGAGGTAATTGCAAAAACAGATCACTCTGAAAGGGATAAAGGGGAGGCGGACCGTTTCCGCCCTTTTCGACAGCCTAAAGGAAGAGTTGATTATCGGTGCGGCAACAATGCAAAAATGGAAGATCCGTCTCGATTTTGAACGTGAAGAGATCGGGTATGATAGGAAAATACACCGGCTGCGGATTTAAATAAGGTACTCTGAGGGAGGGAGAAGCAGATGGCAACCAAACTGTCAAATAAAAATATAAAAACGTATGCCGATTATAAGAAACTTAAGGAGGGAGAGCCGTATCAACTTATTAACGGTATGCTGGTAAAAAGTCCGTCCCCTACGGCTAACCATCAACGAGTGATAAAACGGATCGCGTTCAAGTTTATGGAACTTGAAGAGAAGGGTTTGGGTGAAATGCTTTTTGCCCCGATGGATGTCTATCTTTCAGAAATCGAGGTCTATCAACCGGATATCATTTTCGTTTCTGAGGAACGTTTGTCGATTATTGAAGAGAAGAAAATTAACGGTCCCCCCGACATTGTTATCGAAGTCCTCTCACCAACATCCGGTTACTACGATCTTCGGCATAAGATGAAAACCTACGAATCGTTCGGAGTAAAGGAGTATTGGATAATCGATCCGATGGAAAAAACGATAAGGCTCTACTATAACGGTGAATCAGGTTTTAGACCCACGGATAAAGCAGGTAAGGAAACGGGTGGGGATTGCAGCGTGCAGTCGAAATTGTTTCCCCAATTCCGGATTGAGAGAAGAGAGCTTTTTGATAAAAAGGAGGCACGGGCATAGGGGACCACCGGGTTTTCCTCGGAAGCGGTGGTCCCTGTATCGTCTCGATCAGACGATAGCTGCGCCCGTGCCGATAAGGGTTACAGTTGTCGTAGTCTCATTCCAAGAATGATCAACAGGGTGCCGAACCCGAAGAGCAGTCCCTCGCTCCTGTTTTTCTTTTTCTTGGATCTCCTGTTAGCTGCCTCGTTAAGAAGGTCTTTGTGGCGTTCCTGCCAATGTGCGTTTACTTCGTAATCGTTCGTAAACATGGTGCACCTCCGTGTACAAAAAAAAAGCCGCGGTCCTGAAAGTGGACCGCGGCTCTATTGCCAATTTTTTAAATACTATCGCGGCAGGTCGTTACGTACGGATCCACTTAAAACGGACATAGTAGATGTATAGGCTGGGTAAGTGGTAATACTCATCATAAATCCGTACTCCTTTTCCTGTTGCTTCGGTGCTTACTATAGTGAAAAGAGAAAAAAAGATCAACCATTAATCACAAAATTTATAAAATATTTCCCGATTTTCGGTCTTTTTTTCGATTTATTTTGCGAATTTCGCTTGAATTCGCCGCAACAACGTAAACAGGCGATTTTGGTTGCCTCTCTACCTGCTCTTTGTCCACTGCTCGGCCTTTTTAAGGAGTAGGTCCGCCTCTTCCCGGCTCTCTAAGTCCTGGATGACGACGAAGAGACCTTCCGGCTGCAATTCCGAGAGGAGCTGTTCCAGTTCATGTTTCTCGCAGTAGCAGAAGAGAAGCTTCCCGCCGGCCTGGATTTTTTTAAGCAGATCGAGGTACTCGAGGACCGAACCGCCGCCGGCCCCCTGGACCCACTGAATGCCGTTTAAACCGGGCAGTGCCATAAGAGAATCGCAATGTTTGATCGCGCCCGGTCCATCCAAGTGGTACATCGTTCTGTCGACCAGGCGGGTCTGTTCTTCAATCGAAGGAAGGAAGTGTTGGTCGAACAGTTCTTTAGAAATCATACAGGAAAAATCGGATTGAAGATCGATGGAGGGAACATCGTCGGAATAGATACCCATCCAGTAGAAGTATCCGCCGGTTTTCTGGGTTATCTTCGTAATTTCCTGCCAATATTTAAACCAGGTCTTGGTTATTTTATCGATGGACGGTTTGATATAGCCGGGGTTGTCGTAGAAATCGACGGCAAGTTTTTCGTGGTACCGGAGGAGGGCCAGCGCTTCCGTGGGGCCGTTGAGGTCCGGGCAGCCGACGTGGTATCCGTCCGTGCGTGCTACAGCCTCTTCCAAGAGTCGTTTCGAGATTTTCCACCACCGGTTTTCCGGATCAAACTCAAAAGAGGGCAGATTGTCCGGGTCGTCGATGATTGCCTCATGCCAGGTGGTGTAGCGGTTAACAAACTTCATCGGCGCGCCGAGGTAGTTTGCGGTGATCGCCACCATGTTGATAGAGACCGGATACATGACTGGAAAGGCCTCTCCGCCGTAGTAGGTCTTTTTCATATACCCCTGCAAGCGTGGAATGACCAGGTCGGGATCGGTCCAATACTGTTCCAATTCTTGGTTGCTGAGCTTTTTCCCGTCCTCCTTCGGAGGATTGCGCAGCTCTTCCGGCCGCACTACCGCCTGTATCGGTACCCGGTCGATTACTTCACGGTTCCAAAAAGCGTCTACCCTTTTTATAGATTCTTCGGTATTATCCTTATAGTCGCACATAGTGATTTCTCCTTCCTCTTGGCTATCAAATTGTGTTGATCATATCAGATGTCGGACGCAATTACATTTACTATTGTGCCATAAAATAGTAAAATTCCGCCAAAACCGACAAGCGGTCAAGGAGGTTAGCGCGTGAAAAAATATTACGAGCCGGATAAAGTGGACCAAGCCGTTCCGAGGGAACCGGCGCCGAGAGAAGCGCGGGCGATGTACCTGCGCCCCGGAGAGCTGCTCGCTCGGATGGACGTGTTTCCGGTGATGTTTCAGCAGATCGGTACACTGGAATGGCACGGAAGGCATAATCCGATCGGATGCGATGCGTTAAAGGCGGAGGCGTTGTGCCGTGCGGCCGCCGAGAAGGCGTGCGGATATGAGACGAGCATGATGCTCCATCTTTTTCCCGACAGGGTCAATTCGGAAGCGAATAAGGCGCAAGCCGGGCACGAGGAAGTAGAAAACTCTCCGCTGCTCGGTGTAGGAGAAAATCCCCAACTGCCGTTGGCCGAAGCGGGCGCGCGGGAAGGGAAGACCCGTTTCGATTTACAGGTATCGGGCTTGGTCGATT
>CAZJBZ010000126.1:0-11224 GCA_964543975.1 uncultured Spirochaetales bacterium | reverse complement strand
GAGGAAGGTTCATATGGGAATAAGGGGAGAAGTTTTTACTTCAAAAGCAATGTCCGGGAAACGGACCTATTTCTTTAACGTTAAAGAGAACCGGCACGGCGATTTATTTCTCAATGTCGTGGAGAGTAAAAAGCACGGTGAAAGCGGTTTTGAACGACATTCCATTATCATTTTTAATGAAGATTTAGACCTGTTTTTAGAGGAATTTAATAAAGCGGTCACTTTTCTAAAAGATAAAAAGAACACAACCTGAGGCAATTGCCGCATAATCCCATTTTGCAAGAGACCCACCTCTAATCAATATCTTTAATGGAAAATGTCTTTCTATGAATAGGTGATAATCCGTTGGCAAAACAACATTCTCTGTGCAATCGAGTAGCATAGCCTTTATGCCGCTCGAAATGGTATCGTTGTTCGATCCAGGAATAACGTATCATCCACATGTCCCTGACGGTTTTCGCGATTATTGATGCTGCTTGAATTTGGGGAACGTATGTGTCCCCTTTTACGATTGTTTTCACCGGAACTCCGACGGAGGGAGCGAAGAGTCCGTCGATCAAGGTCAAGTGGGGCTTCACGCGAAGCGATTCCAATGCCCTGTTCATGGCTAAGAGAACGGCATGATGGATGTTAAGTCGATCGATTTCTCCTGAAGAAGCCCAACCGATGGAATAATCGATAGAAGAGCTGAAAATGAGAAACGAGAGAGACAAGCGTTTTTCATGTGTCAACTTTTTAGAATCGTTGAGTCGATGGATGGGAAAATTGTGTGGAAGGATGACAGCGGCGGCGGCAACCGGACCAGCTAACGGACCTCTGCCTGCCTCATCAACTCCGCAGATCATGTACATACGGTTATTGTACGTAAAATTAACTCTATAAGCAACAAAATGGATTTTCAATAGATTTTAAACGGCTCTATCGCCATGGTCCCCTGCACCCCGGGAAATCGAATTACCGGCGGCACGCAAAAAGAGGTTCACTTAAAAATGATTTTGGTGCTATACTTGCGTTGTGACTCTGCCGTCCCGATCTCCGCGGCAGTTATGGTATCGATAAACACAATCAGGATGAGGAGCAAAGTTGTTCTTAAAACGTATTGAATTGTTCGGATTCAAATCCTTCGCGGATAAAAGCACCATAGAGTTTGGAGAAAAAATCTCGGCTTTGATCGGACCTAACGGATGCGGCAAGAGTAACGTTGTCGATGCCATCAAGTGGGTATTGGGAGAACAATCAACGAAGACACTTCGCGCCGACCGTATGGAAGATGTCATTTTTAACGGCACGGAAAATCGTAAGAAGGTGAACGTATCCGAAATCAGCCTGGTCCTCTCGAACGATAAAGAAATCCTCGCTTTGGATGTACCCGAGATTTCGATAAAAAGACGTCTCTACCGTTCAGGCGAGAGTATCTACTATATCAATAACACCCCGGTAAAATTAAAAGAACTACGGGAGCTGTTTTTCGATACAGGGCTGGGAAAAACCTCCTATTCCATAATGGAACAGGGTAAAATCGATCAAATACTGTCTAATAAACCGGACGACAGACGAACAATCTTTGAAGAGGCGGCCGGCATCACCAAATATAAAATTAAAGGTTACGAAGCGGAACGAAAACTGGAAAAAACACAAGAAAATATGGTCCAGGTTGAAAATATCCTGCGCGAAGTAAAACGTTCCCATGACAATCTTAAAAATCAAGCTGAAAAGACTGAAACATATCGAAAACTGAAAGAGCGCATGTTCGAGCTGGAACTGGATATCAATCTTCTCAGACTGCGTGATTTTCTGGCGAAGAGGGACAAAAAACAGGAACAGCTTGATAAAAAGATCGATGATAGAGACGGGTTAAGGAAAACCATAGAACAGTTGAATGCAACACTTGAAACGAACCTGGATGTTGTTAATTCGATGGAGACAAAACTGAACGAAGCTCATAAAAGGGTGTACCAACTGGAGATGCAGCGAAGTAATGAGGAAAACCAGATCAATCTTCTGAATGAACAACATAAAGAAATGGTCCGTCAGATAGAAGCTGATGAATCTCGCAAAGAGGCGATTCATCAGAAGATAAAAGGAATTGAATCTCAGGCCGAAGCGAAAAGAGAGTATCTGCAAAAGCTGAGAGAGCGGTTGAAAGAAATTCATAAAAACATTGAAGAGTTTCGCCAATCAATAGAATACACCGAAGAACGAATCAAAGAAAATGAGGAAGATACTACCCGTCGAGAAAAAGAGATCGGAAAGCTTGATGCCGAGCAATTGGAAAAGCAGGACCAGCTGCGGGAATTAACCGATCGTATTGTCAGCCAGTTAGATGAACGTCTTAAAGAAAGCGGTTATTCACATCAAAAACGGAGGCAGGCTGAAGAAGTGATCGATACGGTCCTGCAATCGCTCAAAATATCGATTAAGGGGAGAATCGATCTTCTCGAAGACGTGTCGCGTTTTGAAAAAATTTCCACCTTTCGTTTGAAGGAGATTTGGCAGAGCGGAATCGATGCTTTAAAAGAGACGGAAACGGAAGTTGGGACAATCGACGAAGCCTTTTCAACTTTTAAAGTGAATGTTCCCACTTTTTTAGATGAATTTTTGGCCCCGAAGGGCACCATTACAAGAAAGCGTGAAATTGATCAAAACATCGAAACGATTCGCTCCGCGATGGCTGCCCATCGTAAACGGATAGGAGAATTACGAGAAGAAAACAAAAATCTGGGCGTAAAGGCGGTTGAATATAGAAAAACGCTTGAAGACTTGCGTCTGAACGAGGTCCAAAACAAGACGCATATCAATAACACGGAAGAGGCTCTTGAGAACCACAAAAAAGAAATTGAAGAACAACGTGCCCATTCCGAAGAAACAAAGCGGATTATTCAGTCGAGAAAAAACAGGTTGAAAGAGATTGAAGAACAGATCAAGGGACATAACAAGAAAAAACTCGATCTGAGGGACGAAGAAGAGAAGATACGTCATCAACTTTCGGATCTGGAAAGTTCAATATCAAAGAAAAACGAAGAATTGGTCGAGAAAGAGAAGAGTCTGAAGGCAAAGCTGAAGAGTACGGACAAATTGCAGCAGGAGGTCGAACGTCTTCAGATGGATTTAACATCAATAAAAACGGATGTGAGAAATCTTCACGAAAATTTCCGAGAGAACCATTCGAGGGAATTGTTGGAGTTTGAAGGGAGAATGTTTGAAATTCAGGAATCGATCGGTGAGTTACGAAAAGATCTGGGAGAGAAAAAAGAAAAAATTCGTAATTTGGGCCATATCAATTTGATGGCCCCGGAAGAGTTTGCGGAAGTGAAAGAACGGTATGAGTTTCTCAACAATCAGTTGGAGGATTTGCGCAAAGCGAAAGACGATCTCAAACGGGTCACTCAGGAAATTCGTACGGAATCTACCGAACTCTTTCTCGATACCTACGAAAAAGTGAAGAAGAACTTCCATACCATGTTCAGAAGGCTTTTCGGGGGCGGAAGAGCGGAGTTGAAATTGCTCGATGAGGAGAATGTCCTCAATTCAGGTGTCGAAATCTATGCTCAGCCTCCCGGTAAGAAACTGGAGAGCATAGCTCTTCTCTCGGGTGGTGAACGATCTTTGACCGCGGTCGCGCTGCTTTTTGCAGTCTATATGGTTAAGCCTTCTCCTTTCTGTATTTTGGACGAAATTGACGCTGCCCTGGATGAAGAAAATGTGAGCAGATTTGTCAATCTCTTGCTGGAATTTGGTAACAATTCTCAATTTATCATCATAACTCATAATAAGCGGACGATTGCCGCGGCAGGTACCCTTCTCGGGGTTACCATGTCCGAACCGGGAATCTCTAAAATTATCACTGTTCGTCTAGATGCTGAACGGGAAAAATTGATCAATGAAGTTGTTTAGTCAAAGAGAACTCAAACTCTATCTACTCATCGTCGGGATTACGACTCTGATAGCCGTAACCATCGCTCTTATCGTTGTTCTGGTTCAACGGCAGCCTTCAGGGAACGAACAACTTTTATCGGCTGAAAGGATGAGGGCCGAAGGTGAAGTCGATACTACCGAAATCATGATTCCAAACAATTTTCGTGAAATCTGGAAAGAAAAATGGTATCCTTATAGAGAAACACTGGAGAGTTGGTCTTGGGAACAGGTTGAACCATA
Source organism: uncultured Spirochaetales bacterium (assembly GCA_964543975.1). Taxonomy (GTDB): domain Bacteria; phylum Spirochaetota; class Spirochaetia; order SPDA01; family CAZJBZ01; genus CAZJBZ01. The sequence continues at coordinate 7,069 of CAZJBZ010000126.1, read as the reverse complement.
TTGGACCCCTCCGGAGGAGCTCCTGTTGGAATATCTTGAGGAAAAGAATCGGAACGCGATGAGAAAGATATTTAATTCGGCTGATTAGTATCATGATGCACGGTAAACGGTTTCTCTTCTTAGGGCTCTTCGTCTTTTTCTTTGGAAATTCTCTATTCGCGCTTGATCCGTACACTTTAAAGATTTTAAGCCGGCAGAAGCAAAAACACTCTGAGTTCACGGCTGATTTAGCAGATTCCGTTGAAGAAAGGAGAGCCGCAATGCCTTCTGCTAAACCCCCGGCCGATATACCATTGGCGGATGGCGAACCGCCGTCAGCTCAAACGGCGACAGTCAAGCCTTCCGATAAATCTTCCACAATCGAAGAACCCGCGTCAATCGATAGCCAACCTCAAAGAGAACCGGAAAATAGAACAGATACCATTCAATCCGAGAGTTCAACACCTTTTGAAAAAGATGCGTATGAAGAACAGCTAAATAATGCACAGCCGTCGAAATCTGAAAAGGGCACTGTCGATACTTTTAATGACCCGGCCCGGATCACTCTTTCGGATAAAACGTCTTTCTTGGAAAAGGAAGAACTATTCGCGCTGTTGGAAGATACAATCACTGTTTCATTGAGAGGAGAAGGATGGATTTATACCGGGGAGAAAAATGATAAGGAGGGACTGACTTTTCTATCGCGTGAGCCGACGGATGAAACAAGTGATTTTCTGTTTCAAGCAGCTCGAAAGGACATTTTTATTCTAGAATTTCAGAAACACATTGCGGAAGCGGGAGAAACATATCTGAAGCAGGTTACGGTAACCGTAGTTGAAGAAGATACGTTTGCCGAGCTAATTTCTTCTTCCGGAGGAGTAAATTTAGGAAGCACACATGGAGAAGTGAAAGGTGACTATTCTTTGGCGGAGCGGTTGTATCGGAATCACCGTTTTGCCGACGCTTTGGAGGAGTATATAGAACGATATAAGCCGGGAAATCCCTCAATCAACCGGCGAATAGCCGAACTGTCTTTTTCCCTGAAACAATATCATCGGGCTAGTTCTTATTGGCAGAAAAATATGTCTTTTAAAGGAAAAATATATGATCAAGCGGTGCACGGGATTGTCAAGGCGGCAGTCGCTCTCAAGGACCAAGAAACCCTGGACCTCTATCTTGAAGAATTTATACAGATTGAATCCGTCGATATTCGTAATACACTGTTGGAAGCGACGGAAATGGAGATTGAATATGGTTTTCTGATGACGGCCGTAGAACTGCTGGAAACATACGCGTTGAAGTATCCCCGTGGTGATGACGTGGATTATGTCTATTTTACCCTGGGCACACTCTATGAAAAAAAATCGAATATACAGGATGTCGAAAAGGCAATCAATTATTATACTATAGTCACGGAAGAATTTCCTGCAAGCCAATATTGGCTTCAAGCCGAGGATCGAAAAAAGTATCTGAAGAGAGCCTTTTTGCAGATTCGTTAAGACGTTTCTGGTTGACAATCGGGCAATTAATCGCTATAAATATGCGATGCATCCGAGGCAATTGCCTCGCAGCCCTATTTTGTATGAGGCTCATCCGTATAGGATTTTGGGATTTGTGAATGTTAGACGGAATATCAAATAAATTTGGAGAAATTGTACGGCAAATTTCCGGTAAATCTGCCATCTCCGATAAAAATATTCAGGATGCAGTTGATGAAATTAAGCTGGCTCTCCTCGAAGCAGACGTTAACGTGCGTGTTGTTCGGCGTTTTGTTAATCGCACGATTGAAGACGCTCACGGAGTAAAGGTGACCAAATCGGTCACTCCTAGCCAGCAGTTTATAAAAATTATATATGATAGAATAGTTCAATTATTAGGAGATGAAAAACAGGATTTGGCACTGAAGGGACCGGATACACAGTCGGTAATCGTTTTATTAGGGCTGCAAGGGTCCGGGAAGACTACTACAGCGGCAAAACTTGGCATGCGGTTGAAAAAAGAAGGACGCAAACCTCTTTTAGTAGCTGCCGACCTGGTGCGACCCGCGGCTGTGCGGCAACTGCAGGTGTTAGGAGAACGTATCGCTGTAGAAGTTTATACGGAAGAAACGAAAAATCCTGTAAAATTGACCCAAAACGCCTTAAAATTCGCCAAGAAAAACCAATTCGATACTGTTATTGTTGACACAACCGGACGGATGCATATCGATGAATCGATGATGGATGAAATAAAAGAGGTTAAGAAAACTCTTAATCCTGAAGAGACGATTTTAGTCGCGGATGCCATGACGGGGCAACAGGCTGCCGAAATAGCGAGAACATTTAACAGCGAAATTGATATAACCGGTGTCATTTTAAGTAAGTTTGATTCGGACACTCGCGGTGGTGCCGCCTTATCTTTAAAAACGGTAACCGGGAAACCGATTAAGTTTGTCGGTGTCGGTGAAGACCTGAAAGATCTGGAGATTTTTCATCCTGACCGGATTGCTTCAAGAATCTTGGGAATGGGAGACGTTGTATCACTGGTTGAGAAAGCACAAGAAACGATAGAACAGGATGAAGCTGAAGCACTTCAAAAAAAGATAGCAGGTGCAACATTTACGCTTGAAGATTATCTTGAACAATTCAGCCGGGTAAGAAAAATGGGAAGTTTGGACTCACTCATAAAAATGATTCCCGGTGCTCAGGGTAAAATCAATGATGACGACATCGATGAACAAGCGATGAAACATGAAGAGGCAATTATTTTCTCGATGACCTTTTCCGAGAGACGGAACCATCGGATCATCGGCCCTTCCAGACGAAAACGGATTGCAAACGGAAGCGGCAGGCCGGTGTATGAAGTAAATAGACTATTAAAGAAATTCGATAAAACACGATTAATGATGAAGAAAGCAATGAAAAACAAAAAATATCAAGCCCAGTTAATGTCACAGCTGGAAGGATAAACTAATACGGAAGGAGGCTCGAGTGAGTGTTAAAATAAGACTCAAACGATTTGGCACCAAAAAAAGACCATATTACAGAATTGTCGTTATGGACTCAAGATCGGCGCGAAACGGGCGTACTATTGAAGAGATCGGTTTTTATCATCCCATCGAAGTAGAAGGAAAGCAGCTCAACATTAAAGAGGAGCGGGCCCGGGAATGGATCGATAAAGGCGCGAAACCATCTGATACTGTTAGAAAACTGCTGAATCAAATCAATTTTTATCTCTGAAATTACCGATTGATGTAAGGAGTTCGATGTGGAAAAGGACCTGGTTGAATTTATTGCGAAAGCTCTCGTCGATGATCCTAACGGTGTTGTCGTTAATCTTATTGAAGGCGAGAAATCAACAATCCTCGAACTTAAAGTTTCACAGCCGGATATAGGGAAAGTTATCGGCAAGCATGGAAGAATCGCTAAAGCGATTCGTACATTGTTAAGCGCTTCCGCGACTAAAACGGGAAAGCGGGTTGTATTGGAAATTCTCGATTGAGAAGGTTTAAATGTGCCGGTTGATGAATTAGCAGTAGGATATATAAAAAAACCTCATGGAGTGCAAGGTTACTGCAAGGTTGAATCCTTTTCGGGAGAAAATGGTCACCTTCTCGGTTTGCGCCGAGCGGTTTTACGGAAATCGGGAAAAGAAATCGAATTAATCATTGAAAATACGGAACAGAGTGGGAATCATGTTCTCATGAAATTTCAAGGAATAGATACTCCTGAGAAAGTAAAAGCTTACAATGGATGGGAACTTTGGGTTTCTAGAAGTAATGCTGCTCCATGCGATAACGAGGAATACTACTATGCTGATCTTTTTCATTGCACCGTAGTACACAATAAGGTAGAGAAGGGCAAGGTGTCCGACATTATCATTGGGTCGCAATCGGAATATCTGGAGGTGACCACAAATAATAAAAAAACCGTATTGGTCCCTTTCCTCGATTATTTTATCGGAGAGGTCAATGTAGAGGAAAATACAATAGAATTAAAAGTTGATTGGATACTTGAGTGAGATTTTCGGTTTTGACCCTATTTCCGACGGTTATTGAAGCTTATTTTTCAGATTCAATAACGGCAAAGGCAGTAGAGGAAGGGAAAATAAATTACCGTATTGTCAATTTCCGAGATTTCGCTTACGATAAGCATAAAACGTGTGATGATAGTCCCTACGGTGGGGGGGCAGGCATGGTTATTAAACCTGAACCCCTTGGGCGTGCTTTGTCGAGTATTGAAGCGGAATCAATAAGGACGATTTATGTAACACCTTCAGGAACGCTTTTTAAACAGTCATATGCAGCCGAATTGTCGAAAGAGGAAGAGTTAATCATTATTTGCGGTAAATATGAAGGGGTGGATCAAAGAATTATTAACAAATATGTTGATGATGAGATATGTGTAGGAGATTATGTCCTTTCTTCGGGTGAACTTGCCGCTCTTATTGTTATCGATTCGGTTCTACGATTATGTGAAAATATCATCAACAGGGAATCGCTCGAGGAAGAGAGTTTTATTCGTGGTCTTCTGGAGTATCCGCACTATACAAGACCGGAAGAGTTTTCCGGAGAAAAAGTTCCCGAGGTGCTTCTATCCGGGCATCACGAAAAAATTAGAAAATGGAGAGTTCGGAAAAGTATTGAGAAGACATTACTTTATAGACCGGACCTTATTGATTACTCCATTTTATCGGACGAAGAAAAAAAGATAGTTGAAGAATTGAGGAATCAAGGAGAAAAAAAGAATGGATGTGTTAAAGGCTATTGAATCGGAACAGATCAAAGAGGGTAGAACCAATTTTAGGGTAGGTGATACTGTAAAAGTGTTTTTTAATATTGTTGAAGGCGCTACAGAAAGAGTACAAGTTTTCGAAGGTCTCTGCATAGCCAAAAAGAACAGCGGTGCCGGAAAAACTTTTACCGTACGAAAAATGTCGTATGGAGTTGGTGTAGAGCGTATTTTCCCTCTTCATTCTCCTCGAATCCGAAAAATTGAAGTTGTTCGGCATGGAAGGGTCAGAAGAGCGAAACTCTACTATATCAGAAACAGGGTAGGTAAAGCAGCTAAAGTTGCCGAACTTGTTAAGCGGAAAAAGAGAGAGAAAGAACCACAGGCATAAACGATTCTATCTTCGTGTCATGTCTTTACGTAAAACGAGCAGATGACGATATTGAATGATATCAAATTTGTAAGCTCACTTACCGGTAAATTGCAGGAAATAAAAAACGGAGATAGATTAACCGTTAAAATTATAGAAAGAATCTCTAACGAAACGTATCGTATTAGCCTGCGAGGGAAGCTGTTCACTGTAAATAGCAAACTACTCCTCACGAGCGGAACGCTCCTTCGCGTAAACGCGTACTGGAAAGGGACCCAACTGTTCCTTCAGCTTTCTCATAACAATGAAGGCTTTCAAGCAGTTACTCGAGAATCCGGAATTCCTGCTTCACCTCTCTCTGAAGCCATTATAGAGGCTGTGCAAAAAAGTGGAATGCCGCTGCAACCGGAATTATTACAGGCACTTTATAATAAATGTAAAAAAATCGGATTAAAGAGAAAGGACACAGCACTTATTCGCCTTCTTGTCATCCTTCGTGATAAAGGAATTGAGTTGTCGTATGAGCAAATAACACCTTTGCTGCAGTACACCTCCGCGAAACGGGATCACCGACAAAGGAAAGAAAAAAGACAACGGCAAAATCAAACAACTTTGGAAATTCCGGAAGCATCCTCTCTTTCTAACGGCAATCTCTCCGAAAATATTCGCTATCTGTTAAAGCAACATCTGCTGCGGGGAACAGATGTAGTTGAACCGTCTCTGCTCCTCTTTAATCACATGATTTCAGTACACGACAATTGGATTATTATTCCTTTTGCAGTCACAGTCGATGAAAAAACATATACAGGCTCCTTAAAAGTAAAAACAGGAATCAATCATAAAGATATTGTTGATTACGTAATTTCGATTCACTCAACGAAGGCCGCATGGTCTTTTTCAGTCGATAAGAAACAAGAGAAACGGGAAACACAATCAAAAAACATGCATGTTTTCTGTGACAACGATAAACTTTTGGATAAGGTACGACAAAATAAATCGGCTTTTTCGGAAAAACTTCGAAAACTCGACGCTAAAATCGTCGATACTATAATTGAAAAGAGAGATTTTGACGGATTTTCTTTCGGAATGAGAGGAGAATATAAAAAGATCAATACGATACTTTAGGCATAATTTATGACGGAAAAAGCGGTTGCCGTAAAATATCACGAAGGATTACCCGCACCATTTGTTATTGCAAAAGGTAGACGGAATACGGCCGAACGTTTAATTAAGATTGCAAAAGAAAACGGCATTGTTATAGTAAAGGAAGAATCTTTAGCAGAAAGATTGATGGTTGTCGAGGTAGGGGAATGGATACCTGAAGAATTATACGGTATTATGGCTGAAGTCCTTGCATTTGTTTATACATTAGAAGAATAGACGGTTAATAAGGTATGAAGACATTTAAGATTGAAGAACTACAAGAAGGAATGCGATTTTCGGAACCTGTGTATTTCGAAGATGATAATATGTTAGTGCCTTCCAATGTTCCCTTGAAGAAAAAAGATATTGAAAGATTGAAGAAATGGCGGGTTGAGGCAATTCAAACAAATGGAGATATTCTCAAAGACAGCCTGAAAGACAAAATAGACCAATCAGGAAAAAAGAAGGATATTGTTGATGAAATCCTAGGAGCTGAAGCCGACAGTGAAGTGCTAAATCTTTACCAGGAAATGGTACAAAGATTAGAAAAAACGTTTGAAAGTATTAAAAATAATGAACAAATTGATAGTAGTGAAATAGATGAGATCGTAAACAGAGCAGTTAAAGAGATAAAAGAAAAGAAAGACGAAGTAATCGGCTTTATAATATTGAGGGGCATGGGCCAAACCTCCCTTGCTAAAAGCTCTGTAAATTGTGTCGTTCTTTCAACGGCTGTTGCTCAAAACATCAAAATGCCTAATCATAAGATTATCCAATTGGCTTTTGCCGCGCTTCTTCACGATATTGGAATGATGAAAATTCCGCAAGCGATTTTAGAAAAGGAGAGTAAACTGACCGATGAAGAGAT